>NZ_JAIUKB010000140.1:0-36769 GCF_020176785.1 Saccharopolyspora sp. 6V
CAGGACCCGGGCGAGTCGATCCCGGCGGTGGCCCGCGGTGCCGTCGACGTCGCCCGGGGGGGGGGCGGGGGGGCGGGGCCGCGGGGGGGGGCGGCGGGGGCGGCGAGGGTGAGCTTGTCGACGCGCAGTGCGCGGGCCAGCGGGTGCCGTCGCAGCCGGGTGATCAGGTCGGTGGTGCCGAGCAGCAGGCCGGCTTGGGGGCCGCCGAGGAGTTTGTCGCCGCTGGCGGTGACGAGGTCGGCTCCGGCGGCGAGGGTGCGTTGCGCGTCGGGTTCGGCGGGCAGTTTGGGGTGCGGGTGCAGCAGGCCGGAGCCGATGTCGGCGACGACGGGTGCGGGCAGGGTGCGGAGTTCGGCGACGGCCACGTGGGCGGTGAAGCCGGTGATGCGGAAGTTCGAGGGGTGGACCTTGAGCACGAATCCGGTGTCGGGTCCGATGGCGTCCTGGTAGTCGGCGAGGTGGACCCGGTTGGTGGTGCCGACTTCGCGCAGTCGCGCGCCGGTGGCGGTGAGCAGGTCGGGGATGCGGAATCCGTCGCCGATCTCGACGAGTTCGCCGCGGGCGAGCACGATCTCGCGGCCCGCGGCGAGGGCGGTGGCCGCGAGGGAGAGGGCGGCGGCTCCGTTGTTGACGACGTGGGCGTCTTCGGCGGCGGGTACGGCGTCGATCAGGGCGTCGCGCGTGCCGCGGCCGCGGGGGCCGCGTCGTCCGGTGGTGAGGTCGAGTTCGACGTCGCTGGTGCCCGCGGTGGCGCGCACCGCGTCGATGGCGGCGTCGGAGAGGGGGGCGCGGCCGAGGTTGGTGTGCAGCAGCACTCCGCTGGCGTTGATGACCCGGCGCATGCCGCAGGCGGTGTCGGGGAGTGCGGCGCGGGCGGCGGCGGCGACCTGCTCGGGTGGCAGGTGGCCGTGGCGGGCCTGCTGCTGGGCGTCGTGCACGGCGCGGCGCACCACGTCGTGGCCGAGCCGGTCGGCGGCGCCGTGCAGCAGGGGGTCGGCCAGCACCCGGTCCGTGGCGGGGATCCGGCGGCGCGCGTCCATGCGGCGCAGCCTAGGAGCCCGGCGGGGGTCGTGCTGCGCGCGATCGCGTGATCAGGAGTGTTCGCCGCGCCAGGTGGCGCGGTAGCGGGCGGCGGCGTCGGCGTCCAGCTGGGAGCGCACGGCGGAGGCGTGGCCGGGCGGGAAGCCGTGGCGGGCGAGGCGGGCGTCGACGCTCTCCACCGAGCTGGTCAGCACGATCCGCAGCACCACCAGCACGCCGAGCAGCACGGAGCCCAGTGCGATCGGCCAGGATCCACCGGCCCACCACAGCACGCCGAACAGCAGCGCGATCAGCGGGAGCACGTGCAGCAGGCCGCGCAGGCAGACCCGCAGCACCCAGGTGGAGCAGGTCGCGTCGCGCAGCACCCAGTCGCGGTAGGTGGGGGGCAGCGTGCCGCCGTACTGGTAGTACAGCCAGCGCACCGGTCCGGGCCGCTCGATCGCCACGGCGGGCAGTGTAGTCGGCGTGCGGTGCTGGGCCGGTGGGTGCTGGGCCGGTGGCGGAGGCGGACGGGAATCGAACCCGCCTGGCCGAGGTGCTCGGCCACGTCGGTGTTGAAGACCGCGGGGGCCACCAGGCGCCCTGACGCCTCCTCCGCCCGTCGTGCGGGCGGCGCCCAACCTACGCCGGGCGGGTGGGGCGCGCTGCCCGGGGCCCGTTGCCCAGTGCGCGGGGTCAGCGCGCGGGGTCAGTGTTCGCGGTCGGGGGTGCGCAGGTAGGCGAGTCCCATTTCGGCGAGTTCGTCGGCGTAGCGGCGCATCGTGGGTTCGTCGGCGGGCCGGTCGGGGCGCACCGAGTTGTGGAAGCAGGCGCCCAGCAGGGCGCGGGCGACGGCGTCGAGGGCGGCGCCGGGGTCGTCGCGGCGGATGTCGCCGGTGTGCGGGGTGGCGGCGTCGATCAGCAGCCGGTGCACTTCGGTGATGGTGCGGGCGCCGCGGTCGAGGACGTCGATCTCGTGGGCGCGCAGCAGGTAGGGGAACAGGGATCGGGTCGAGGTGAACGAGCGCAGCAGCGCGTCGGTGTAGGCGTGCAGGACGCCGGTCAGGGTGGGTTCGGCGGTGCGCAGCGCGTCGGCGAGGTCGGTTTCGCGCTGGTGCAGCATCCGGTCGGTGAGGGCGGCGAGGAGTTGGTCCTTGCCGTCGAAGCGGCGGTAGATGGAGCCGACGGACACTCCGGCGCGTTCGGCGACGCCGGTGATCGTGAGTTGTTCGAGGCCGATGTCGAAGGCGAGTTCTTCGGCGGCTTCCAGGACGCGGGCCAGGGTGGCGGCGCTGCGGGCTTGGCGGGGTTGCCGGTAGTGCGCCTGGGGGTCCGGCTCGTCGGTCATGCCCGCATCGTATCGGCGCTGATCGGGCCGGTTCGTCCTTGACGGGTGGCGCCCACCGCCCGCTATATTCGAGAACGAGAATTCACGTTCGCATTTGGAGGTTCGTCATGCCGACCCCCGAGGACGAGGGCACCGCGCTGCTGCACGCCATCCGGGCGCACCGCCCGCGGCTCGCCGAAGGCGGATTCGCCGCCGACCGCGACAACGCCGACCCCACCGGCAACCTCGCGCTGCTCGCCGAACTCGGCACCGCTCGGCTCGTCGTGCCCGCCGCCCACGGCGGGCTCTGGGACGGCACCGAACGCGGCGGCTGGGGCACCCTCATCCGCGCGGTCCGCGAGATCAGCGCCGGCGACGGGCCCACCGGGCAGAACTGGCTCACCACCGCCCTGGTCGCCCGCGAACTGTTCGGCCCCGGCAACGGACTGCCGCGCGGCACCCGGGAGGAGCTGGCGCACCGGGTGCTGCACGACGGGCTGCGGTTCGTCTCCTCCGTCGCCGAAACCGGCACCACCGGCAAGGTCACCGCCCGCCGCGTCGACGGGGGAGTGCTGGTCACCGGTACCAAGACCTTCAACTCCAACAGCGGCGGTGGCGGGGCCGCGCTCGTGCGCTGCCTGCTCGACGGCGCCCCGCACCAAGCGCTGGTCGACCTCGACGACCCGCGGATCGAAGCCCACGACGACTGGGACAACATGGGCCAGCGCGGCACCCGCAGCCGCACCCTCACCTACCGGGACGTCTTCGCCCCCGACGGCCACCACCGGCCCGCCCCGGCCACACCCTCCCCGGTGTTCCTCGGCGCGGTGATGCTGCTGCACGCGGCGCTGCTGCAAGGCATCGGCGAAGGTGCCCTCGACGCCCTGCTCGGGCACGCCCGCACCATGACCCGCGGCTCGCTGCCCCGCTTCGCCGGACCCGCCGACGACCCGCTGGTGCTGCGCCGCATCGGCGCCACCTCCAGCAGGCTCGCCGCCTCCCGCGCCCTGCTGCACGCCGCCGCCGACCGGCTCGAAACCGGCGCCGAGGAGACCGACGAGACGACAGTCGACTGCTTCCGCGCCAAGGTCGCCGCCGTCGAGGCCTCCCTCGAGGCCGCCGCCGAGATCCACGAGATCACCGGCGCCCGCAGCACCTCCCACGCCCACCGCTACGACCGGTTCTGGCGCAACGCCCGCACCTTCGCCTCCCACGACCCCGTCGACGCCAAGAACGTCTACATCGGCCGCTACGAACTCACCGGCACCGTCGCCGAACCGTCCAGCGTCATCCGGTTCTGACCGCACCCGGCGACGCCCGGTGGTCCCGCCCGCGCCGCCGCCGGGACCACCGACGTGCGCACGTGCGCCGAGCCGCGCCCGACGGGCCGCGAACGGGTCGATCCCCCCGCGAACCGGGCACCGGGTCGACGAGGTGGATACGGTCGGTGACGTGACGGAACTCGACGCGCCCACCCGGTACCGGCTCACCCAGTACGCCCACGGCGGCGGCTGCGCCTGCAAGATCCCGCCCGGAGAGCTGGAGGAGATCGTCGCCGACCTGCGCGGCGTGCCCGACCCGGCGCTGCTGGTCGGCCTCGACGACGGCGACGACGCCGCCGCGGTCCGCATCGACCCGGCCGGGCAGGCGGTGGTCAGCACCGCGGACTTCTTCACCCCCGTCGTCGACGACGCCTACGACTGGGGCCGGATCGCGGCCACCAACGCCCTGTCCGACCTCTACGCGATGGGCGCCCGCCCGGTGCTGGCGATCAACCTGCTGTGCTGGCCCCGCGACCGGCTCCCGCTGGAACTGGCCCGCGAGGTGCTGCGCGGCGGCCTCGACGTCGGCCGCGCCGCGGGCTGCCCCGTCGCAGGCGGGCACAGCGTCGACGACCCCGAACCCAAGTACGGCATGGCCGCCACCGGCACCGCCGACCCCGACGCGCTGCTGCGCAACGACGCCGGGCGCGCCGGGCTGCCGCTGTCGCTGACCAAACCCCTCGGCATCGGCGTGCTCAACACCCGGCACAAGGCCACCGGCGAGGTGTTCCCGCAGGCCGTGGCCGCCATGACCGAGCTCAACGCCGAGGCCTCGGCCGCCGCGCTGGCCGCCGGGGCGCGCTGCGCGACCGACGTCACCGGGTTCGGGCTGCTCGGGCACCTGCTGAAACTGGTGCGCGCCAGCGGGGTCTCCGCCGTCCTCGACTCCGCCGCCGTGCCCTACCTGGACGGGGCGCGGGAGGCGCTGCGCGACGGGCACGTCAGCGGCGGCACGCACCGCAACCTCGACTGGGTGCGCCCGCACTGCGCCCTCGCCGCCACCAGCGAGGGCGAGGCGCTGCTGCTGGCCGACGCCCAGACCTCCGGCGGGCTGCTGGTGGCCGGTGAGGTCCCCGGCGCGCCCGTCGTCGGCGAACTCGTCCCGCGCGGCGAACACCTCATCACCGTGCGCTGACCCGGTACGCGGCTGCGGGTGCCCACCGCCGCCCGACCGGGTCGGGGTGGTGTGGCGGCGCGACCAGGTTCGCGAGGACTCCGGCCCGCACCCGTCCGGGCCGGAACGGGTCAGGGCAGGGGACGGCCGATCGGGTCCGCGGTGACCTCGCGCAGGCCCGCGGAGGTCTCGGCGAGCAGTTCCGCGAGGATGTCGCGCAGCGTCGCGCCGTCGGTGCGCACCAGCCACGACCGCATCGCCGAACCGAAGCAGGTCATCATCAGCATCGACCACGTGTACAGCCGCGGATCGGGTTCGCCGCCACCGCAGTGCTCGGCGAGGCTGGTCGCCACCTCGTGCACCCAACGCCGGTGCATCAGGTGCGATTCGTAGTCGCCCCCGGCCTCCAGGGAATCCAGCAGCTGCGCGCGCATCAGGTGCTGGCGGCGATCGGCCTGCACCCGGTCGGCGGTGTCGAACATGGCGGCGGCCAGCTTGCGCATCGGATGCTCGTCGGCGGGCCGGGAGGCCAGCACCTGGTGCATCCGCTCCTGCTCGCGCAGCGAATCGCCGAACAGCACCGCGTCCTTGCTGGGGAAGTGGCGGAAGAAGGTGCGCGGGGCGATGTCGGCGGCCTCGGCGATCTGCTCGACGGTGGTGTTGTCGAAGCCCCGCTCGGTGAACAGCCGCAGCGCCGCCTCCTCGATGCCCGCCCGGGTGCGGGCGGTGCGGCGCCGCCTGCGGTCGACGGGCTCGGCGGAGGGTTCGACGGGTGCGGCGGTCATGCGACCCAGGTTCACCCGGTGTGCACGTTCCGTCAACGGTGACTGATGTCATGAGTGACAAATGGCAGTGGTGACATAACGTGGGTGGGCATCCTGTCGCACGCGAAATGAGGAGACCTCGTGTCCGGTACCCACCCCGAGTCGGCTTCGGGCGGTGCGCACCCCACCGAAGGCCCGAACACCGAAGGCGAGCGCCGCGCCGTCGCCGACGGCATCGACCTGGGGGTCTATCGCCGCCGCTGGACCACGCTGCTGGTCCTGTGCCTGGCGCTGTCGGCGACGATGCTGGCGAACACCTCGCTCGGCGTCGCCCTGCCGTTCCTGTCCCAGGACCTCGGCTCCTCGCTGTCGGACCAGCAGTGGTTCAGCAACGCCTACGCCCTGGTGTTCGCGGGGCTGCTGTTCACCACCTCCACCCTCGCCGACCGCTACGGGCGCAAGCTCATGCTGCAGGCCGGGCTGGTGCTGTTCGGCGCGGTGTCGCTGTACGTGTGCTTCTTCGTCAGCTCCAGCGCCGAGCTGATCGCCGCCCGCGGGCTGCTCGGCCTCGGCGGATCGATGATCATGCCGGTGACGCTGTCCATCCTCACCAGCGTGTTCCCCAGCTCCGAGCGCACCAAGGCGGTCGGGGTGTGGGCCGCGGTCTCCGGCGCCGGAACCGCCCTCGGCCCGGTCATCGCCGGGCTGCTGCTGGAGGTCAGCACCTGGCACGCGGTGTTCGCGATCAACGTGCCCGTCGTCGTGGTCGCCGTGATCGCCAGCATCAAGTACGTGCCGAAGAACGCAGGCAGCGACGCCCCCGTCGAAGGCGGGCACGGCGGCATCGACATCGGCGGCGCGATCCTGTCCACCGTCGGCATCACCGTCGTCGTCTACGGGCTCATCGACGCCCAGCACGTCGGCTGGACCGCGCCCCGCACCCTGATCATGGTCGTGGTCGGGCTGCTGCTCGTCGGCGCGTTCGTCGCCTGGGAACGGCGGGTCAAGGACCCGATGCTGGACATGGACCTGTTCCGCAACGCCGGGTTCTCCGCCTCCGCGGTCGCGCTGACCCTGGTGTTCTTCGCGATGATCGGCGTGTTCTTCTCGCTGAGCCAGACGCTGATCCTGGTGTTCGGGTACTCGCCGCTGGGCTCCTCGGTGGCCATGCTGCCGATGTCGGTGATGATGGTGCTGGTCGCCCCGCAGGTCGGGCGCATCGTGGGCCGGTTCGGCCCGCGCACCACCATCGCCGCGGGCCTGGTGCTCGCCGCCTGCGGCATGGCCGGGCTCAGCACCCTGACCGCCGACTCCGGCTACCTGCACCTGCTGCTGCCGCTGGCGCTGACCTCCGGCGGCATGTCGCTGGCGATGGCCCCGGCCACCGACCAGCTGATGGCGAACGTGCCGCGCGCCCGCGCCGGCATGGGTTCGGCCACCAACGACGTCACCCGCGAGGTCGGCGCCTCCCTCGGCGTCGCCGTGCTGGGCAGCGTCCTCGGCAGCGCCTACTCCACCCAGCTGGGCCCGGCCGTGGCCGGATTGCCGCCCGAGGCCCAAGCGATGGCGAAGGAATCGCTGCCCGGTGGGCTGCAGGTCGCCGCGTCCCTCGGGCAGCAGGGCGCGGCCTTGGCCCACGAGGTCGTGGTGTCCTGGATGGGCGGGATGCGCTTCGCCAACCTCGCCGGCGCCGCGCTGATCCTGCTCGCCGCGCTCATCGCGTGGATCTGGATGCCGCGCACGGCCACCCAGGCCGGCACCCCGGCACCCGAGGGCGCGGACGACGACGGAACCGAGACCGCCGGAACCGAGGCCGACCCGGCCGCGGGCTCCACCGCCGAGCGCGACGACGACCGGCCCGCCGAGAACATCAGCGGCTGACCAGCGGCGAGCACGACCGGCTTGCACCACCGCCGCGGCGGGTGTCCGATGGGGGATCGGGCACCCGCCGTCGTCGTTCGCGGGAGGAGGTCGCCGGATGCCGCAGTGGCTGAACTGGCCGCTGGTCCGCCAGCTCACCGGACCCGACCCGCTCGGGCGCGGCACCGCCGCCCGCTCCCGCCGCACCGACGCGCTCCGCGCCCGCACCCAGGACGCCGACCGGGTCGTGCGCTCGATCTGCCCGTACTGCGCCGTCGGCTGCGGGCAGCAGGTGTTCGTGCGCGACGGCGAGATCACCCAGATCGAAGGCGACTCGGACTCGCCGATCAGCCGCGGCAGGCTCTGCCCCAAGGGCTCCGCCAGCCGCGAACTCGTCACCGCACCCACCCGGCAGGACCGGGTCCGCTACCGGCGCCCGCACGGCACCGAGTGGGAGGACCTCGACCTCGACACCGCACTCGACATGATCACCGACCGCGTGCTGGCCACGCGGGACGCCACCTGGCAGCAGGCCGACGAGGAAGGCAGGCCGCTGCGGCGCACCACGGGCATCGCGAGCCTCGGAGGAGCGACCCTCGACAACGAGGAGAACTACCTCATGAAGAAGCTCTACACCGCCATGGGCGCCATCCAGGTGGAGAACCAGGCGCGCATTTGACACTCCTCCACGGTTCCCGGTCTGGGAACCTCCTTCGGGCGCGGAGGGGCCACGACCTTCCTGCAAGACCTGGCCAACGCCGACTGCATCCTCATCCAGGGTTCCAACATGGCCGAAGCGCACCCCGTCGGTTTCCAGTGGGTGACCGAGGCCCAAGCGCGCGGCGCCACCGTCATCCACGTCGACCCGCGCTTCACCCGCACCTCCGCGGTCGCCGACCAGCACGTGCCGCTGCGCGCGGGCAGCGACATCGCGTTCCTCGGCGGGCTGATCCACCAGGTCCTCGAACGCGACGCCCACTTCCACGACTACGTGGTGAACTACACCAACGCCGCCATGATCATCGGGGAGGAGTTCGCCGACACCGAGGACCTCGACGGCGTGTTCTCCGGGTTCGACCCCGACGAAGGGGCCTACGACCCGAGCAGCTGGCAGTACGAGGGCGCCGAAGCGCTCTCCGCGGTGTCCTGGGAGAAACCGCGCGAGGACCGGCCCGCCAGCCCGCACGGCCGGGAACGCGCGGGCAGCCGACCCGAACGCGCCGGATCCGGCGGGCCCGTCTACCACGGCACCCCCGAGACCGACCCGACGCTGCAGCACCCGCGGTGCGTGTTCCAACTGCTCAAACGGCACTTCGCCCGCTACACCCCGGAGATGGTCGAGCAGACCTGCGGCGTGCCGCAGGCCGAGTTCCAGCGGGTCGCCGACGCGCTGATCAGCAACTCCGGGCGCGACCGCACCGCCACCATCGCCTACGCCGTCGGCTGGACCCACCACACCGTCGGCGTGCAGTACATCCGCGCCGCCTCCATCCTGCAGCTGCTGCTGGGCAACATCGGCCGCCCCGGTGCGGGCATCCTCGCGCTGCGCGGGCACGCCAGCATCCAGGGCTCCACCGACATCCCCACGCTGTTCAACCTGCTGCCCGGCTACATCCCGATGCCGCAGGCCCAGACCGACCACGACCTCGACGCGTTCGTCGCCACCGACGAGCACGCCCGCGGCTACTGGGCGAACATGCGCTCCTACGTGGTCAGCCTCCTCAAGGCCTGGTGGGGGGACGCGGCGACCCCCGACAACGACTTCGCCTTCGCGAACCTGCCGCGGCTCACCGGCGACCACGGCACCTTCCAGACCGTCGCCGACCAGATCGACGGCAAGGTCAAGGGCTACTTCGTGATCGGGGAGAACCCGGCGGTGGGCACCGCGAACTCGCGGCAGCAGCGGCTCGGGCTGGCCAACCTCGACTGGCTCGTCGTCCGCGACCTCAACATGATCGAAACCGCCACGTTTTGGAAGGACGGGCCCGAAGTCCAGAACGGCGAACTGTCCACCCCGGACATCGGCACCGAGGTGTTCTTCCTGCCCGCCGCCGCCCACACCGAGAAGGACGGCTCGTTCACCAACACCCAGCGGCTGCTGCAGTGGCACCACAAGGCCGTCGAACCCCGCGGGGACCGGCGCAGCGACCTGTGGTTCTACTACCACCTCGGCCGCAGGCTCCGGGAGAAGCTCACCGCCCGCCGCGACCGGCGCACCCCCGAGCAGCAGGAGAACGACCGGCCCCTGCTCGACCTCACCTGGGACTACCCGACCGAAGGCGATATCGCCGAACCCAGCGCCGACGCCGTGCTCCGCGAGATCAACGGCACCGGACCCGACGGCACCACCGTGTCCGGCTACGCCGAACTCCGCGCCGACGGCAGCACCTCCTGCGGCTGCTGGATCTACAGCGGGGTGCACGCCGAGGAGACCAACCAGGCCGCCCGCCGCACCCCCGGACGGGAGCAGAACTGGGTCGCCCCCGACTGGGGCTGGGCGTGGCCGGCGAACCGCCGCGCCCTCTACAACCGCGCCTCCGCCGACCCGCAGGGCAGGCCGTGGAGCGACCGCAAGGCCTACGTGTGGTGGGACGAGGACGCCGGGCGCTGGCGCGGGCACGACGTCCCCGACTTCGAGGCCGACAAGCACCCCGACTACCGGCCCCCCGACGGCGCCACCGGGCCCGCCGGGCTCGCGGGCACCGACCCGTTCATCATGCAGAGCGACGGCCGCGGCTGGCTCTACGTCCCCGCCGGGCTCGTCGACGGGCCGCTGCCCGCCCACTACGAACCGCAGGAATCACCGCTGGCCAACCCGCTGCACGACCGCCAGCAGCGCAACCCCGCCCGCCAGACCCTCTCCCGCCCGGAGAACCGCTACCAGCCCAGCGGGCACGAACCCGGCGCCGAGGTCTACCCGTACGCGTTCACCACGTTCCGCCTCACCGAACACCACACCGCCGGGGGCATGAGCCGCTGGCTGCACCACCTGTCCGAACTCGCCCCGGCCATGTTCGTCGAGGTCTCCCCGGAACTGGCCGCCGAACGCGGCCTGCAGCACCTGGGCTGGGCCACCATCATCACCGCCCGCAGCGCCATCGAAGCCCGCGTGCTGATCACCCGCCGGCTGCGGCCGCTGCGCCTCGGCGACCGCACCCTGCACCAGGTCGGGCTGCCCTGGCACTGGGGGCCGAACGGGCTGAGCACCGGCGACGCCGCCAACGAACTGATCGGAGTGTCCCTGGACCCGAACGTGCACATCATGGAGACCAAGGCCGGGACCTGCGACATCCGCCCCGGCCGCCGCCCCAGGGGCCCCGCGCTCGCCGAGCTCGTCGCCGAGCACCGCAGGCGCGCGGGCATCACCGGGCGCACCGGAACCGAACACGCCGACGACCCCCACGACACCGGACGATGAGGGAGCCAGCCGTGGTCGATCGCACCAGCCTCAGCGGACCGCTGGAGGACCCCGCCGCCGACGCCGGCTACGCCGAGCACCCCGAACGCGTCGGGTTCTTCACCGACACCAGCATCTGCATCGGCTGCAAGGCCTGCGAAGTGGCCTGCAAGGAGTGGAACCTGCTGCCCGAGGACGGCCTGGAACTCACCGGCATGTCCTACGACAACACCGGCGACCTCGGTGCCAGCACCTGGCGGCACGTCGCGTTCGTCGAACAGGAGCTGCCCGCCACCGACCTCGGCATGCCCGGCGTCGGACCACCCGGCGACGGGCCCACCGGCGACAGGGGAGGCGGGGTGCGGTGGCTGATGTCCTCCGACGTGTGCAAGCACTGCACCCACGCCGCCTGCCTCGACGTGTGCCCCACCGGGGCGCTCATCCGCACCGAGCACGGCACCGTGCTCGTGCAGGACGACGTGTGCAACGGCTGCGGCTACTGCGTGCCCGCCTGCCCCTACGGGGTGATCGACATCCGGCCCGGGGACGGCGGCGCGTTCAAGTGCACCCTGTGCCAGGACCGGCTCGGCGCCGGGCTCGCCCCCGCCTGCGCCACCGCCTGCCCCACCGAGTCCATCCAGTACGGGCCGCTCGACGAACTCCGCGCCCGCGCCGCCCGCCGCGTCGACGAACTGCACGAACGCGGTGAGACCGGCGCCCGCCTCTACGGCCACGACCCCGGCGACGGCGTCGGCGGGGACGGCGCGTTCTTCCTGCTGCTCGACGAACCCGAGGTCTACGGGCTGCCACCCGACCCGGTCGTGACCACCCGCGACCTGCCGGCGATGTGGCGGCACGCCGCGGCCGCCGCGGGCACCGCCGCCGCGCTCGTCGCGGTCTGCTTCGCCGGGCGGGGACGGCGATGAGCAGGCGCCGCGGGGAATCGATCGTGCCCGACGCCGAGTTCCGCTCCTACTACGGGCGGCAGATCATCAAGAGCCCCACCTGGAAGGTCCCCGACGTGCCCGCCTACCTGTTCCTCGGCGGGCTGGCAGGCGGCTCGGCGGTGATGGCGGCGCTGGCCGACCTGACCGGGCGGCCCGAGCTGCGCCGCACCGGGCGCGTCGCCGCCGCGGCCGGCGCCGGGGCCAGCGTGCTCGCGCTCGTGCACGACCTGGGGCGGCCGCTGCGGTTCCTGAACATGCTGCGGGTGCTGAAACCGACCTCGCCGCTGAGCGTCGGCTCCTGGATCCTCGCCCCGTTCTCCGGGCTGACCGCCGCCGCGGCCGCCAGCGACCTCACCGGCCTGCTGCCCGGCACCGGCAGGCTCGCGGGCACCGCCGCCGCCGTGCTCGGCCCCGCCATGACCACCTACACCGCGGTGCTGCTGGCCGACACGGCCGTGCCCGGCTGGCACGAGGTGCACCGGGAGCTGCCGTTCGTGTTCGCGGGCAGCGCCGTCTCCAGCGCGGGCGGGATCGCCCTGCTCGCCACCCCGACCGCCCAGGCCGCCCCGGCGCGGCGGATGGCGATCACCGGGTCCGCGCTGGAACTGGCCGCCGAGCACCGCATGCTGCGCCGCGCCGGGCTCGCCGCCGAGGCCTACGACACCGGCACGCCCGGCCGGTTGCTGCGCGCCTCCCGGGTCCTGACCTGGGCCGGTGCGGCCGCGGCGGGGGTGGCCGGACGGGATCGGCGGATCGCGGCGGTCGCCGGGTCGTGCCTGGCCGTGGCCGGGGCCGCCGCTCGCTTCGGGATTTTCGAAGCCGGGCGGGTCACCGCCCGCGACCCCCGCTACACCGTCGTGCCGCAGCGGGAACGGGCCAACGCCGCTGTCGCCGCGCCCACCGGAGCGGACGGGTAAACCGGGCACCGCGCGAGCGGAGCCGACCCGGCCGCACCCGCGCGGAACGATCTTGCCGAAACCCACCGGAGCGGTTCACCCGGCCGTGTAGGGTTCCGGCCATGCATGATCGGTCGGAGTCCGACGACCGGCCCCGCACGACGCGCCCGGGAACCGGATCGGCCGGGGGAGCACCCGCCGCCCGCGCCGCGGCGCGCGACCGGGAGAATCGAGCCGTCGCACCCGGCCCCCGCAGCACGCAGAAGGAGATCCCAGCATGACCGCGTCCAGGTCCGGCACCGAATCGATGCTCACCGGGACCGATCTGGTCTGCTCCTTCGGCGCCACCCCCGCGCTGCGCGGCGCGGACCTCGCCGTGGACGCCGGTGAGGTCGTCGCCGTCGTCGGTGCCTCCGGCTCCGGCAAGTCCACGCTGCTGCACTGCATGGCCGGGGTCGTCGCCCCCGAATCCGGCACGGTCCGCTTCCGCGGCCGCGACGTCACCGGTATGTCCGACGACGAGCGCAGCGCGCTGCGCCGCTCCGAGTTCGGGTTCGTGTTCCAGTTCGGCCAGCTCGTCCCGGAGCTGAGCGTGCTGGAGAACATCGCGCTGCCGCTGCGCCTCAGCGGTGCCGCCCGCAGCAAGTCCGAGCGCCGCGCCCGCGACTGGGCCGACAAGCTCGGCGTCACCGCCCAGCTCGACAAGCGCCCCGGCGAGATCTCCGGCGGTCAGGGCCAGCGCGCCGCCCTCGCCCGCGCACTGGTCGCCGACCCGTCGGTGATCTTCGCCGACGAACCGACCGGTGCCCTCGACTCCACCGGCGGCCGCGAAGTGATGCAGCTGCTCACCGAGACCGCCTCCGAATCCGGCAGCGCCGTGGTGCTGGTGACCCACGAACCCACCGTCGCCGCCTACGCGCACCGCGAAGTCGTCATCCGCGACGGGAGAACGGCCCTGGCGGAGGAGACCGCGCGATGAGCAGGTCCCGCACCTGGATCGCCGACCTGGTGCTGGGGATCCGCCTCGCCATCGGCGATCGCAACACCCCGTGGGGACGCCTCGCGCTGATGACCATCGGCATCGGCATCGGCGTGCTCGTGCTGCTGGCCAGCGCCGCGCTGCCGAACTGGCTCGACGCCCGCGACCAGCGCATCGCCGCCCGCGACATGGCCCACGCCACGGCCGAGCAGTCGCAGGTCCCGGCAGCGGTGCTCGGCTTGGACGGCAGGACCGCGTTCGGCCGGGAAGCGGTGGAGGGCCTGCTCGTCGAACCGCGGCGCCCGGACGCCCCGCTGCCCGCCGGGTTGGACCACTACCCGGCGGCCGGAGAGCTGATCGTGTCCCCGGCACTGGCCGACCTGCTGGCCCGGCCCGGAACCGAGCTGCTGCGGGACCGCCTGCCCGGCACCGTCACCGGCACCATCGGCGACGACGGACTGCTCACGCCGGGAGAGCTGTACTACTACGCGGGCGCCAGCGGGCTGACCGAGTGGAACGCCGACTACCGCGTCGACGACCACTTCGGCGAGACCCACGACGACAAGTTCAACTCGACGCCGGAAACCCTGATGCTGTGGTCGATCGGCGCCTGCGCACTGCTGCTGCCGGTCATCGTGTTCGTGATCAGCACGACCAGGCTGGCCGAGGCCGCCCGCCAACGCAGGCTCGCCGCACTGCGCCTCGTCGGCGCGAGCGCCTGGCAGGTGCGCCGCATCGCCTCCGGCGAAACCCTCGTCGGCGCCACCACCGGCGTGCTCGCCGGGTGGGTGCTGTTCGCGGTGTGCCACTGGGCGGTGGACCGGCTCGAGGTGGCGGGCTTCTCGGCGTTCGTCGACGACTTCACGCCCGTGTGGTGGCTGGCGGCGCTGATCACCGCGGGTGTTCCGCTGACCACCGTGCTGATCGCGCTGGCCGCGCTGCGCGGCGCGGTCGGCGACCCGCTCGGTGCGGTGCGCCAGGCGATGCCCCGCCGCCGTCGGTTGTGGCCGCGGCTGGTGCCGCTCGTGCTGGGCATGGTGGGCGTCACGGTCCCCTGGACCGAGATCGGGTCCTCGGACCTGCGCATCTCGATCCCGGTCTTCGCGGTGGCGCTGGTGTTGCTGTCGGTGCCGCTGCTGCTGCCCTGGATCGTGGAGAACGTCGCCCGGCGCTGGCACACAGGCCCGCTCGCCTGGCAACTAGCACTCCGCCGCCTGCACCTCACCAGCGGCACCGCGGCCCGCTCCGTCAGCGCCATCGCCGTCGTCGTCACCGGCATCATCGCCCTCCAAACCATGGTCGCCTCCCTCGAACAGCAGTACCAGCGGCTGTCCACCCGGACGAGCACATCGGAGGTGAACGTCTACGGGCAGGAGGACCTGACCGGCCGGGAAGGGTTGAGCGCCACGCGGGACGAGATCGCCGCGCTGCCCGGGGTCCGCTCGGTGACGGCCCAGCACACGGTTTCCCTGCGTTCCGGAGAACGTTCCGCCGCGTCGGTGGCGATCGCCGACTGCGCCACGATCAGCCGGATCATCGAGGTCGGGGAGTGCCGCGACGGTGACGCCTTCTCACCAACCCGCACCGAGCACAGCCCACCCGAAGAAGGTCAACGGCCGCTGCGCGAAGGGGAGCGGTGGGAGATCGACCGGTCCGGTTCGAACGCCACCGGGCCGGGCACCATCGCCTGGATCGTCCCGCCCGTGCTCCCCGCAGGCCCGCGCACGCCCGAGGCGCTCAACGCGCCGAACCTGGTGCTGACCCCGGCCGCCGCCGCGGGGATCCCGATGGAGATCCGCCGGGTGAGCCTCACCGTGATGCGCGACGAGCACGCGCCACCGCAGCTGCTCGACCAGATCCGCACCGCGGCCTGGCACCACCTGCCGAACCCGGACATCTACGAGAGCTACACCGAGGGGACCGACCCGCGCATCGCGTTGAACCTGGTCAAGTACGGGCTGCTGGCAGGGGCCCTGGTGGTGTTCTCGCTGATCGGGTGCAGCCTGCTGGTCACCGCCGTCGAACAGATCCACGAACGGGCCCGCCCGATGGCCGTGCTCGGTGCGGTGGGGGCCAAGCGCAGCACCCTCGTCTGGTCGGCCTTCCTGCAGAACGCCGTACCCATGCTCTTGGCCCTGGTGGTCGCCGTCCCGGTCGGTTACGTCCTCGGCGGGGTGCTCATGGCGGCGGGGTTCACGCTCCTGCCCGCCGTGGACCTGCCGGGGATGGCGGCGGTGCTGGCCTTCGCCGCCGTGTCGGTGCTCGTCGTCACCGCACTGACCGCCCCCGCCCTGTCCAAGGCCATGAGCCCCGACGGGCTCCACACCGAATAGCCGTCACCGACGCCGAGGAGACCGCGCACGATGAGCAGGATCCGCACCTGGACCGCAGACCTGGTGCTGGGCGCACGGCTCGCCGTCGGCGACCGCAACACGCCGTGGGGGCGCCTCGCCCTGATGACCGTCGGCATCGGCATCGGTGTGCTCGTCCTCCTGATCAGCGCGTCGCTGCCCACGTGGCTGGAGCGGCACGTGGAGCGGACCGCCGGCCGCCACATGGAGCTCACCTACGAGACCGAGCCCGCGGCCTCCACCGCCGTCCTGGGACTGCACAGCAACACGACGTTCCGGGGGCAGCGCATCACCGGGCGGCTGCTGCAGCCGCAGCGCCCCGACGCGCCGCTGCCCACCGGGCTGGACCACTACCCGGCCGTGGGAGAGCTGATCGTGTCCCCGGCACTGGCCGACCTGCTGGCCCGACCCGACTCCGCACTGCTGCGCGAACGCCTGCCCGGCACCATCACCGGCACCATCGGCGACGACGGACTGCTCACACCAGGAGAGCTGCACTACTACGGTGGTGCGTCCGGGCTGACCGAGCAGGCCGCGAGCGTCCGGGTCGTCGACCACTTCGGTGAGACCTACCGGCCGCCCTCGTACGGGGAGTCGACCTGGCTGCTGGTGCTGATCGGCGCTTGCGCGCTGCTGCTGCCGGTCGTGGTGTTCGTGATCAGCACGACCAGGCTGGCCGAAGCAGCCCGGCAACGCAGGCTCGCCGCACTGCGCCTCGTCGGCGCCAGCGCCTGGCAGGTGCGACGCATCGCCTCCGGGGAAGCGCTGGTCGGCGCGAGCACCGGGGTGCTGGCGGGCTGGGTGCTGTTCCTCGCCGGGCACCTCGCGTTCTCCCGGTTCGAGACGTCGTTCGTGTCCGTGTTCGTCTCCGACATCACCCCGGTGTGGTGGTCGGCGGTGCTGATCACCGCGGGGGTTCCGGCGCTCACCGTGCTGATCTCGCTGGTCGCGCTGCGCGGCGCCGTGCACGACCCGCTGCGCTCGGTGCGCCAGGCCACGCCGATCCGCCGCAGGCTGTGGCCGCGCGGAGCGGCGACGGCGCTGGGCATCGCCGGTCTGGTGGTGTCGCGCATGCCGCTGGGCTTGGACTCGAACGCCTGGGGCGCGCTGGTGGTCCTCTCGGTGGCGCTGGTGTTGCTGTCGGTGCCGCTGCTGCTGCCCTGGATCGTGGAGAACGTCGCCCGGCGCTGGCACACAGGCCCGCTCGCCTGGCAACTAGCACTCCGCCGCCTGCACCTCACCAGCGGCACCGCGGCCCGCTCCGTCAGCGCCATCGCCGTCGTCGTCACCGGCATCATCGCCCTCCAAACCATGGTCGCCTCCCTCGAACAGCAGGTCGCAGAGCATCCGTCGGAGCCGCGGACGGCGTCGATCTCCGGGCGCGAGGACGGCTCCGGCCGGGACGGGCTGCAGCAGCTGCGCACCGAACTGGCGGCGCTGCCCGGGGTGGTCGCGGTCAGCGGCCACCACCAGATCACCCTCCAGGCCGGGCCGGACCGCTCGACCTACGCGGTGATCGCCGACTGCGACCTGATCATCCGACTCGGCATGGCCCCCGACTGCCGGGACGGCGACACCTTCGCCGCGTCCGCGGGCAGCGACGGCGAGGGCGAACCGCCGCGCACCGGCGAAACGTGGACGGTCGGCTCGCCAGGAGGCTCCAGCGCCGAGACTCCGGGCGCCGGGGCCTCCTGGGCGGTTCCGCCGCTGCGTCCGACGCAACCGCGCAACGCCGAGCGCAACATGCTCACGCCCGCGGGCCTGCTGATCACACCGGCCGCGGCGACGGGCATCCCGCTGGAGCCGCGCAACGTGGACATCCGGATCGAACTGGCGGCGACGGTCCCGCAGGACCTCGTCGAACGCATCCGCAACCTCGTCGAGGCGAGCCTGGAACAAGGGGAGGTCTCCGAAACCGTCGCGGCGGGGCCCGTGGTGCCGACCGCCACGCTCCAGCTGGTGAAGACGGGGTTGCTGGCAGGAGCTCTGGTGGTGTTCTCGCTGATCGGGTGCAGCCTGCTGGTCACCGCCGTCGAACAGATCCACGAACGGGCCCGCCCGATGGCCGTGCTCGGTGCGGTGGGGGCCAAGCGCAGCACCCTCGTCTGGTCGGCCTTCCTGCAGAACGCCGTACCCATGCTCTTGGCCACCGCGATCGCGGTGCCCGCCGGGTACGGGCTGGGCGTGCTGATCTACGTGACGGACTTCGCCGAGATCCCGGCGCTGGACCTGCCGGGCACCGCCGCGGTGCTGGCCTTCGCCGCCGTGTCGGTGCTCGTCGTCACCGCACTGACCGCACCCACCCTGTCCAAAGCCATGAACAGCGACGGCCTCCACGTCGAATAGCTCTCTTCGCGGCTCGCCGGAGGCCGTTGATCAGGTGGTCGGCAGCTCAGCGGCTGCGGGAACGACCCGCTGCGCGCGTTCGACGACCCGAGGCCGTCGCCCTCGGCCGCCAGCAGACCGGGTCACTTCAGCCGCCTGCGCCGCAGGTCCGACCGGATGTCCCACGCCGTCCACCACACCCCGCCGAACGCCATCGCCCCCAGCACGAAAAGCACCCAGTACTCGGTCATCGCACGACTCCCCGGTCCCCGGCGGGACCCCCAGCGCGTCACCGCGTCCGGCGGTCCCGGCACCGGACGCGGTGACGACCCTAGTGAGCCGCGACGCCTGATCGCCGGACGAGACCGCGGCACCGAGCTCGCCGCGCACGACCGGAACGTGCAGCCCGGCCGGGTGACGCCCCGGCATGTCGGCACCGGTCCGTGACCGACGCGCTCCGACCATGGGGGCCACGCCGGAAACCCGGCTCAGCCGACACGGGGAAGGAGGTGCCGAGGAGTCGTGTTCCCCGCACATCAGGTGGTGCTCGCCGAATCGCTGCAGACCCACGGGCAGGTCGGTGCGCTGACGTTGACCGCCGGTGGCCTGCTCGGATTCGTCGCGCTGTATCGGCGGCGCCGGGCCACACTGTCGAAGCGGCGGGCGAGGGCGGTGAGCAGGCCGGACCTGGTCGATCCCCTGGTCCCGCGGCAGTGAGGTGAGCCGGACACCGGCCACCGCACCGCTGTTCGTCAAGGGGGAGTGACGAATGACCGGAACCAGAAGGGACGGCGAGCAGGGCGAGACCGCGGAGCCCGACGGCGAGCGGACCGCGGCGGGCGAGGGGGTCCCGCCGCCGCCCCGCGCGGCCGACGACGCGACGCCCACCGACCCGGCCGTGGTCCCGCCGTGGCGGGTGATCGCCCCGCCGCATCCCGGCGGACCCGCCACCGGCAGGCCGCTGCGCACCTCGCTGGCCGTCGGCGCGGGCCGCGTCGTCGCAGGCATGTCTCGGCGGCTGCGCCTGGGCAGCGGCGGCATGATCGGCGGCAGGCTGGCGCTGAGCCTGCAACCCGGCCTGCTCGGCAGGCTCGCCGCGGGCCGGCGCATCGTCATGATCACCGGCACCAACGGCAAGACCACCACCACCGCACTGGTCGCCGAAGCCCTGCGCAGCCGCGGCACCGCCACCAGCAACGTCACCGGCGCGAACATGCTCGACGGGCACGTCGCCGCGCTGATGACCGACCTGTCCGCGCCGTTCGCCGCCCTCGAAGTGGACGAACTGCACCTCGCCCAGGTCACCGCCGAGTTCGCGCCGTCGGTGATCGTGCTGCTCAACCTCAGCCGGGACCAGATGGACCGCGTCGGGGAGATCCGCACCGTGCAGCGCAGCCTGCGCGCCGCGCTGGAACGCGTGCCGCGGACCCGCGTCGTCGCCAACCGCGACGACCCGAACATCGTCTCCGTCGCCGCCGGGCACCCCGGGGTGACGTGGGTGTCCGGCGGGGCGCGCTGGATGCACGACGCGTCGAACTGCCCGCGCTGCGGCGCGGGCATCACCGACCTCGACGGGCCGTGGCGCTGCGAGTGCGGCCTGGCCCGCCCCGAGGCGGACTGGACGGTCACCGCGGAGGCGGTCCTCGGCCCGGACGGGCGGGCGCGGCAGCTGAGCCTGCAGCTGCCCGGGCACGTCAACCGGATCAACGCCACCTTCGCGGTCGCCGCCGCCGCCGAACTCGGCTGCGACCCGGACCGGGTGCTGGCCCGGATCGCCGACCTGCGCCAGGCCAGCGGCCGCTACGCCACCGTGCTGCTCGACGACCGGGTGGTGCGGCTGCTGCTGGCGAAGAACCCGGCGAGCTGGCTGGAGATGCTCGACCTGGTCTCCGGGCACGACCGGCCGCTGGTGCTGGTGGTCAACAGCAGGGAGGCCGACGGCTACGACGTCTCCTGGCTGTGGGACGTGGACTTCGAGTCGTTGCGCGGGAGGGCGGTGCTGGTGACCGGCGAACGGGGCTTGGACCTGGCGGTGCGGTTGCGGTACGCGGGGGTGCGCTGTGAGGTGGTGAGCACCCCGCAGGACGCGCTGGGCCGCAGCGGGGCCGAACCGGATGTGATCGCGAACTACACCGCCTTCCGCGACCTGCTGGCCCGGAGCGTGACCCGATGAGCGGGGGCGTGCGGATCGCGCTGCTGCTGCCGGACCTGCTGGGCACCTACGGGGACCGCGGGAACGTGCTGGTGCTGGAGCAGCGGCTGGCGTGGCGGGGCATCCCGAGCGAGACGGTGACGGTGCTGTCGTCCGCCCCGGAGGTGCCGGAGTCCTGCGACGTGTACCTGCTGGGCGGCGGTGAGGACGTGGCGCAGACCGCGGCGATGCGGGTGCTGTCGCGTTCGCCCGGCCTGCAGCGCGCGGCGGCGCGCGGGGTGCCGGTGCTGGGGATCTGCGGGGGCCTGCAGCTGCTGGGCACCGAGTTCACCACCGGCGACGGGGTGCGCCACGAAGGCCTGGGGCTGGTGGACGCGGTCACCGAACCCGCCGGGGAACGCGCGATCGGCGAGGTGACGGCGAACTCGGTGCTGGCCGGGGTGGGGATGCTGACCGGCTTCGAGAACCACCTGGGCCGCACCAGGCTCGGTGCGGGTTCGGTCCCGCTGGGGCGGGTGACCCGGGGCACCGGCAACGGGCACGAGCGCGCGGAGGGCGCGGTGCGCGGGCACGTGGTGTGCACCTACCTGCACGGCCCGATCCTCGCGCGGAACCCGGCGCTGGCGGACCTGCTGCTGGAGTGGGCGATGGGGGCGCCGCTGCAGCCGATCGCGGAACCGGAGGAGCTGGCAGCGCTGCGGGTGGAGCGCACCCGGGTGCGGGCGCGCAACCCGAAGTGAGCCTGCGCGCTCAGCGCCGGCGCAGCGCTTCGCGCACCGGTTGCACTTCGGGGGCGCGCACCAGCAGCAGGCCGCCGAAGCTCGCGACGAGCACGACGACGCCGTCCACGACGAGCGTGATCCACGCACCGGCCACGGCACCGGTCTCGCCGAGCGCGGCGTGCACGGCCCGGTCGGCGGCGAGGGCGCAGCCGCAGGCCACCGCGGTGACCGCGAGCGCGCGCAGCAGGCTCCCCGCGGTGCGGCGTGTGTCGACGCCGCCGACGCGGGCCCGCAGCCACAGCTGCCCGACCAGCGCACCGAGGGCGAAGCTCAGCGACATGGCGAGCGCGACGCCGACGACGAGGTCCTCCGGGTCGGTGGTGGCCAGGAACAGGTAGCACAGCCCCGACCGGAACACGACCATGATCAGGTTGATGGCGGTGGGCGTGCGGGCGTCCTTCATGGCGTAGAAGGCGCGCAGCTGCAGCATGGTGATCGCGAACGGCACGATGCCCAGCGCGCACACCCCGATGGTGGCGCCGAGCCGGTCGGCGGCGGCGATGCCGTTGTTGCCGAGGGAGAAGAACGCGATGCCCAGCGAGCCCCCGGCGACGAGCATGAGCGCGCTGATCGGCAGCAGCAGCACCCCGCTCATCCGGGTGCCCAGCGACAGGTCGACGACGAACGCGCGGGTGTCGGGGTCGGTGGCGGAGCGGCTGATGCGCGGCATGAGCGCGGTCAGCAGGGACACCCCGAGCACGCCGTAGGGGACCTGGGACAGCAGCCACGCGTAGGTGAAGGTGGCGACGCTGCCCTCGGTGCCCTGGGCGCCGACGCGGGTGGTGACGATCATGCCGAACTGGCTGATCAGCGTGTAGAGCACCACCCACCCGGCGAGCGAGGCGAACTCGCCGAGCCGGTGGTCCCAGCCCCACCGCCAGCGGTAGCGGAAACCGGTGCGGCGCAGGGAGACGGCGACGACGAGGCTCTGCGCGACGATGCCGAGCGCGGTGCCGATGCCGAGCACGAGCAGCTTCGGTTCTCCCATGCGCACCGGGTCGAGGGTGATGGTGCCGGGCAGCAGCACGAACACCCCGGCCGTGGTGAGCACGACGAGGTTGTTCACCACGGGCGCCCAGGCGGGCGGGCCGAACACGTGCCGGGCGTTGAGCACCGCCGACAGCAGCGCGGACAGGCCGTAGAAGAGGATCGCCGGCAGCAGCAGGTAGGCGAAAGCGGTGGTCAGCGCGGTGTTGGCGCGGGTGTGGGCGCCGAGGTAGAGCGCGGTGAGCAGCGGTGCGGTGGCGACGGCGACGACGGTGGCCCCCGCCATGAGCACCCCACCCGTGGTGATCAGCCATTGGGCGTACTGCTCGCCGTTGCGTTCGCCGCGCTGCTGGGCGCGCACCAGCAGCGGGACGGCGACGCTGGTGAGAACGCCGCCGAGGAGCAGTTCGTTGACGACGGTCGGCAGCGTGTTGGCCACCGTGTAGGAGTCGTTGACCATGCCGAGGCCGAGGACGGCGACGAGCACGACCTTCGAGGCGAGTCCGGTGATGCGGCTGACGACGGTGGCGATGGCCATCGTGCCGCCCGCGCGGGCCAGCGACGGTTGCCGACGTGTCGGTTCGGCCTGTTCGACCACGGTGCCCCCCTGCTGTCCGCCCGGCCCTCGGCGACTGTGGCACGGATCGTGGTGGCCCGCGTGCCGGTCGGACCGGGCGGGTGATCGGGGCGGCGCGGCGGCTCGTGGCAGGCTGGTGCCGGTTCCCGTGCTCGTGAGGGGTGTTCGTGATGATCGCCGTTGGTGGAGTGCTCGTCCTGGCCGGCGTGGTGGCGCTGGTGGTCGGGGACTGGAGCGGGCAGGGCTGGCTGGTGCCGGGCGGCCTGATCGCGGCGGGCATCGGCGTGGTGATCGCCGGGCTGGTCGCGCTGGTGCGGCGCAGGCTCGCCCCGGTGCGGGCGGCGCGGCGGGCGCACCGCTCGGCGCCGGGCACGGGTGGTCCGGTGCGGCGGTTGCGGGCGATCCCGTCGATGGTCGCGGCGCCGTGGCGCGGCCGGCCCGCGGCGGTGCCGCGCTACCAGACGGTGCTGTGGCTGGCGGGGGTGCTGTACCTGATCTGGCCGCTGGATTTCGTGCCGGACCTGCTGCCGCTGGTGGGCATCACCGATGACATCGGGGTGGGGGCGTGGCTGCTGACGAGCCTGTACGCGGAGGCGGGCAACCAGCTGGCGCGGGAGACCGACGACGAGGACGCGGGCGAGGCGTGACCGTGCCGTGCCCCCGGCGGTACCGGGGGCCACGGGCGGGGCGGTCAGCCCTTGAGCAGGGCGCGGGACATCACCATGCGCTGGATCTGGTTGGTGCCCTCGTAGATCTGGGTGATCTTGGCGTCGCGCATCATGCGCTCCACCGGGAAGTCGCGGGTGTAGCCGGCGCCGCCGAACAGCTGCACGGCGTCGGTGGTGACCTCCATGGCGACGTCGGAGGCGAAGCACTTCGCGGCGGCGGAGATGAACCCGAGGTTGCCCTCGCCGCGCTCGGCGCGGGCCGCGGAGACGTAGACCATGTGGCGGGCGGCTTCGACCTTCATGGCCATGTCGGCGAGCATGAACTGGACGCCCTGGAAGTCGCTGATGGACTTGCCGAACTGCTTGCGCTCCTTGACGTAGGCCAGCGCCTGGTCGAGAGCTCCCTGGGCGATGCCGACGGCCTGGGCGCCGATGGTGGGCCGGGTGTGGTCGAGGGTGGCCAGGGCGGTCTTGAAGCCGGTGCCGGGCTCGCCGATGATGCGGTCGCCGGGGATGGTGGCGTCCTCGAAGTAGAGCTCGACGGTGGGGGAGCCCTTGATGCCGAGCTTCTTCTCCTTGGGGCCGACGACGAAGCCCGGGTCGTCCTTGTGCACGGCGAAGGCGCTGATGCCGTTGGCCTTCTTGTCCGGGTCGGTGACGGCCATGACGGTGTACCAGCTGGACACGCCGCCGTTGGTGATCCAGCACTTGCTGCCGTTGAGGACCCAGTCGTCGCCGGAGCGGTGGGCGCGGGTCTTCATGGCGGCGGCGTCGGAGCCGGCTTCGCGCTCGGACAGCGCGTAGGAGGCGGTCGCGGTGCCCGCGGCGAGGTCGCCGAGGACCTTCTTCTTCAGGTCCTCGGAGCCGGACAGGATGATCGGCATGGTGCCGAGCTTGTTCACCGCGGGGATCAGCGAGGAGGAGGCGCAGACGCGGGCGACCTCTTCGATGACGATGCAGGTGGCGACCGAGTCGGCGCCTTCGCCGCCGTAGGCCTCGGGCACGTGCACGGCGGCGAACCCGGCCTTGACCAGGGCGTCGAGCGCTTCCTGCGGGTAGCGCTCCTGCTCGTCGACCTCGGCGGCGTGCGGGGCGATCTCCTTCTCGGCGAGGGCGCGCACCGCCTCGCGCAGGGCGTCGTGCTCGTCGTTGAGCCGGTAGGTCTCGAAGTTCGGGTTCACTGCTGCCTCCCGTCTCCAGCGTTGCGCTGGGGCCGTGGTGATCGCCGGATCCGGGTGCGGGTGTGGCGCCGCGCCCTCGGTCGCCGGAATCCTAACGGCACGGAGTGCCACTCTCAATCGGGTGGGTATATTTCGGCCATGTCCGAGCAGCCGCGGCCGCGCGCAGGCCGCACCCCGCAGGGCCGCCGCCGGATCCGCGGCACCGTGTCGTCGGCCGCGCTGGACCTGTTCGCCGCGAACGGGTTCGAAGCCAGCACCGTCGACCAGATCGCCGAGGCCGCCGGGGTCGGCAGGCGCACCTTCTTCCGCTACTTCCGCTCCAAGGAGGACGCCGTGTTCGGCGACCACGAGGAGCGGCTGGCCGACGTGGCCGAACTGCTGGAGCAGGCCGACGGCGAGGAACCGCTGCCCGCGGTGTGCCGGGCCGCCGAAGCGGTGCTGGAGACCTACCTGGCCGACCCCGCGGTGTCGCTGCAGCGCTTCGCGCTGACCAGGCAGGTCCCGTCGCTGCGGGCCAAGGAGATCGCCAGCACCGACGACTACCAGCGGGCGTTCACCCGCTACCTGCGCGGCCGCTACGACGGCGAACCGGACGCGGCGCTGCGCGCGGCGGTCGCGGCGGCCGCCGTCGTCCCCCCCCACAACCAGGTGCTGCGGGAATGGCTCAAGAGCGGCGCCGAGCTCGACGCGCGCGGCAGGCTGCACGCCGCGCTGGCAGGAGTGCGCGGCATGGCCGCGACCTGGCCCGGAACCCTCGGCGCCGCGCTGGACGACCGGGTGGGGAGCGCACCCGCGTAGCCGGTGGCGGGCGGTCCCGGGCCGGGGACCGGGTTCGGTCAGTCGTAGCCGCGGATCAGGTGGCTCTCGTCGGCGTCGTCGAGCTCACCGGGCCACTGCCCGCGGTGCTGTCCTGGAACGGCGGCCTCGGGCAGCAGCGTCTGCACGCTCGCGCGCGGCGGGTCGAACTGGTCGGCCGGGTTGTGCTCGGCGGGTTCCACGTCGTGCTCCTGTTCGTCGGGTGTCGGGAGGGTATGGCCGATGGTCCTGGGGAGTGGCGCAGATCGCACTCCCACCACGCCGTCGATATCTTTAGTCCACCGGAACGGACCCGCCACACGGCACGGCCGACGCATCAGGAACGCGTCAGGAACCCGCGAAGACCGGAGACCGCCGATACCGGCTCACCCACCCGACGGGCGATCGATCAGGTGCGCAGCTCCGGTACGCCCGGGGTGCTCCGGCGGCGGCGCAGCCACACCTTGCGGGTGCCGTCGGAGTAGAGCAACACCCGGGACAGCTCCCACCCGGAGAACTCGGCGTGGATGCTCAGCTGGGTGGCGGCGCTGAGCCGGGTGATGCCCGGCGGCAGCCGCAGCGGCCGGTAGTCCCACTTCTCGTCGGAGAAGCCGCTCTCCCGCGCCCCGCGGCCGGCGGGGGCGGGCTCGGAAGAGGTCTCGGGGTCCCGTTCTTCGCTCATGGCGTCACCACCTGCATTCCTGCCCCGGTTGCCGAGGCGACGAACACTGCTCCGGTAGCGGGGTCCACGGCCGCCGAGTTCGGCTGCCGCACGGTCGGCACCCGGTGCACCTCCCGGGGTTCCCCGCCCGCGACGTCGTAGCCGACGAGCTCGTTGCTCGCCGTCAGCGTGATCCACGCGAGGTCCCGGTCGGGGTCGTAGGCCAGGGCGAAGGGCGCGCCGGGCACCGGATAGCGCTGCTTCATGATCAGCGGATCGGTGGCGAAGGCCAGCAGCTCCTGCCCGCGGGTGTCCACGGCCAGCACCCGGTCGTAGCGGTCGGCGGCCACGTGCGTGGCGCCGGCACCCGCCCGCAGCGCGGGTTCCTTCTCCCCGGTGGCCGGGTCGACCGGCGTCAACGAGGTCGCCAGCACGTCGAGCACGTGCAGCCGCCCGCCGAGCTCGACCAACTCCGCGGGCCGCTTGAACCCGGTGGCCTGCTTCCCGCCGGGCAGCGCGACGCTGCCGGTGGCCTCCAACGCCACCGCCAGCCCCCCGGGAACGACCGCGGCGTCCAGCGGACGGCCCGGGTAGCGCAGCTGCTCGGCGGCCCCGGTCGCCGGATCGATGCGGGCGACCAGGTCGGCGTCGGGCTGGGCGGCCAGCAGCTTCCCGTCCGGGGTGGCGCGCAACGTCGCGGGCGCCGCGGGCAGCTGCACCGTGCGCGGAGCGCGGCGCAGGTCGCGCGCGTCGTAGAGGGACACGGTGCGCTCGTGCGAGGTCGCCAACGTCGAAGCGCCGGGCAGGAACGCGCTCAGCGCGGTCGGCGGGGCGGGCACCACGGTGCCCGCGGGCCGGGCGGCCTGGCCAGGGGCGCGGGCCGGTTCGGCGGCGGTGAGCGCGTCGGTGACCTGCAGCGGATCGTCGGCGCCGACACCACCGCAGCCGGTGAGCACGGTGGCGGTGAGGCAGGCGGCGACCAGTCGGCGCAAGGGGCCCTCCAGGTGCGTGCGGTGATGCAAGATTTGCGCTCAGGACGAGGCGTCGCCCTGGTCGCGGAACCGGTGCGGGCCCGATTCATCTCTCACAGCACTGGAGTGGGTTCAGTTGTCGTGGTTGCAGGCCATGGTGCTCGCCGTGGTCCAGGGTCTGACCGAGTTCCTGCCGATCTCGTCGTCGGGGCACCTGCGGATCGTCTCGGAGTTGTTCTTCGGCGATGACGCGGGCGCCTCGTTCACGGCGGTGACGCAGATCGGTACCGAACTGGCCGTGGTCATCTTCTTCATCAAGGACATCGTCCGGCTGATCGGCACGTGGTTCCGCGGCCTGGTCGACGCCGAGGTGCGGCGCACCCAGGACTACCGGCTGGCGTGGTACGTGATCGTGGGAAGCATCCCGATCGGGGTGCTGGGCCTGCTGTTCCAGGACTACATCCGCGGGGCGCTGCGCAGCCTGTGGGTGACCGGCGCGATGCTGATCGTCTTCGGTGTGCTGCTGGGGCTGGCGGAGCGGTTCGGCAGGCAGCAGCGGGCGCAGGACGGCCTGACGCTGCGCGACGGCGTGCTGATGGGACTGGCGCAGGCGCTGGCGCTGATCCCCGGGGTGTCCCGGTCCGGCGGCACGATCACCGCCGGGCTGTCGCTGGGCCTGACTCGGCCGACGGCGGTGCGGTTCTCGTTCCTGCTGGCGATCCCGGCGGTGTTCGCGGCCGGGCTCTCGGAGATCCCGCACGTGTTCGAGGGCGGCGGGCCTGGCCTGCAGCCCTCGGGCGTGCAGATGATCGTGGCGACACTGGTGGCGGGCCTGGTCGGCTACGCGTGCATCGCGTGGCTGCTGCGGTTCGTGGAGCACCACAGCGTGTACCTGTTCGTCTGGTACCGGATCGGGCTGGGCCTGCTGGTGTTCGCGCTGCTCGGGCTCGGCGTCATGCAGCCCTGATCGTGCTCGGCCCCCGGTGGCCCGGTGCCCGCACGGCGCCGGCCCACCGTCGTGCTCGGGTGGGGTTCGGCGCGGTCCGCGGCGGGGCCTACCCTCGGTTTCCGTGGCGACACTCATCCTGCTCAGGCACGCACGGTCGGCGGCGAACGGTTCGGGGGTGCTGGCCGGGCGCAGCCCGGGCGTGGGCCTGGACACCGCGGGGAACGCGCAGGCGGCGGGCCTGACCGGGCGGCTCGCGGAGGTGCCGATCTCCTCGCTGGTGGTCTCCCCGCTGCAGCGGTGCGGCGAGACGGTGCGGGAGTTCGCCGCGTCCCGCGAGCTGGCACCGGTGGTGGACGAGCGGCTCTCCGAAGTGGACTACGGCGACTGGACCGGCCGGAAGATCTCCGAGCTGACCGCCGAACCGCTGTGGTCGGTGGTGCAGCAGCACCCGTCCGCGGCGGTGTTCCCCGGCGGGGAGGGTCTGGCGCACGTGCAGGCGCGGGCGGTCGCCGCGATCCGCGAGCACGACGCGCGCGTGTCGGCGGAGTTCGGGGCGAACGCGGTGTGGGCGGTCTGCTCGCACGGCGACGTGATCAAGTCGGTGCTGGCGGACGCGCTGGGCGTTCACCTGGACGGGTTCCAGCGGATCGTGGTCGACCCGTGCTCGATCAGCGTGGTGCGCTACACCGAGACCCGCCCGTTCGTGCTCAAGATCAACGACACCGGTTCGGACGTGTCCGGGCTGCTGCCGCCGAAGGAGGCCGCGTCCTCGGACGCGGTGGTGGGCGGTTCCACCGGCGCCTCGGCGTGACCGAGCCGCTCCCGGTCCCGGACCTGGCCCCGGTTCCCGTCCCGGACCTGGCGGAGTACTTCGCGGGCCGGTGGGTGCTGCGGCGCGACATCGCCGACGACGCGGGCGCGCGGCTGGGCGGTTTCGCGGGCGAAGCGGAGTTCACCGCCGGGTCCGGCGAGCTCGTGTACCGCGAGACCGGGGAGCTGGAGCTGGGCGCGCACCGCGGCCCGGCGCAGCGGACGCTGCACTACCGGCTGGTCGACCCGGCCACCGCGTCGGTGCACTTCGACCACGGCGGCTACTTCCACGACCTGGACCTGCGGTCCGGGCGCTGGCGGGTGGAGCACCCCTGCCGGGCCGACCTCTACCGCGGCGAGTACGCGGTGCACGGCCCCGGCTCCTGGTGGCAGCGCTGGCACGTGGCGGGCCCGGCGAAGGCCCACGTCCTGACCACCGAGTTCACCCGGGCGTGAGGCCCGGCCGCGGAAATCCGGTTGCGGCCCGCCGCGGCCGGACCGCATGATCGACGAGTCGTTCGAGCGCGGGGGAGGTGGTCGCGTGGCGCCGGTCCGGTGGCGAATCCGCTCGTGTCCCGTCCTGCCCGCGCGTCGTGGCGTCCGCTGACGCCCGTCGTTCTCGCGTGCTGGTGCCCGGGCCCGAGCGGCCCGGGTTTTTCGTCTTCCCGCCCCGGAGACCCGTCGGGTCCGGTGGCGGTTCTTCCTAGGAGGTCGTGGTGGTCAGCGTGGTGCCGGGCAGCGGGGTTCCCATCCGGATGTGGGCGGACCCGTCCCGGGTGGAGGACGCGGCGATGGCGCAGCTGCGCAACATCGCCGACCTGCCGTGGGTGCACGGGCTGGCGGTGATGCCGGACGTGCACCTGGGCAAGGGCGCGACGGTCGGCAGCGTCATCGCGATGCGCGACGCGGTGTCCCCGGCCGCGGTCGGGGTGGACATCGGCTGCGGGATGAGCGCGGTGCGCACCTCGTTGCGAGCCGCGGACCTGCCCGACGACCTCGGCCGGCTGCGGCGGCGCATCGAATCGGCGGTGCCGGTCGGGTTCGCGATGCACGACGAACCGGTGGACACCGGCCGGGTGGCCGGCGAATCGGGCTGGGACGGGTTCTGGGGCGGCTTCGAGGAGCTGCACGACGGGGTGCGCGGCAGGCGGCAGCGGGCGCTGCGGCAGCTGGGCAGCCTCGGCGGCGGGAACCACTTCATCGAGGTGTGCCTGGAGCAGGGCGGCGCCGACGAGGGCCGGGTGTGGCTGATGCTGCACTCGGGTTCGCGCAACATCGGCAAGGAGCTCGCCGAGCGGCACATCGAGGTGGCGAAGTCCTTGCCGCACAACGCCGACCTGCCGGACCGGGACCTGGCGGTGTTCGTGGCGGGCACCCCGCAGATGGCGGCCTACCGGCGCGACCTGTTCTGGGCGCAGGAGTACGCGCGGCGCAACCGGGCGGTGATGGTGTCGCTGGTGCAGCGGGCGCTGGCTGCCACAGTGCCGGGCACCCGGTTCGACGAGCCGATCTCCTGCCACCACAACTACGTCGCCGAGGAGACCTACGGCGGGGTGCCGCTGCTGGTGACCCGCAAGGGCGCCATCCGCGCGGGCAGCGGCGAGCTCGGGATCATCCCGGGCAGCATGGGGACGGGATCGTTCATCGTGCGCGGCCTCGGCAACCCGGAGTCGTTCGCCTCCGCCTCGCACGGCGCGGGGCGGGCGATGTCGCGGTCGAAGGCGCGCCGGACGTTCACCGCCGCCGACCTGGCGACCCAGACCGCCGGGGTGGAGTGCCGCAAGGACGCGGGCGTGGTCGACGAGATCCCGTCCGCCTACAAGGACATCGACGAGGTGATCCGGGCGCAGACCGACCTCGTCGAAGTCGTCGCCCACCTCAAGCAGGTCGTCTGCGTGAAGGGCTGATCGCCGCAGCGGGCGAGCGCAGTGACCATCCGATGTCGAGAGCACGCGCGGTGTGACGATCACCGCACGGCTCCCCGCGCACCTCGCCGAGCGGGGAGGGGCAGACTGGACCGGTGCGGGCCGAACGGCCGATACCGATCGCTAGGGGAATCGTGAACAAGCACATCGCCGTGGTCACCGTGCCCGGCCACGGGCACATCAACCCGACCCTGCCGCTGGTGGAGGAGCTCACCCGGCGCGGCAACCGGGTCAGCTACGCCACCGGGCAGAGCATGCTCGAGCTGGTGGAGGCCGCGGGCGCCGACGGGGTCGAGATGCCCTCGACGCTGCCGTCGGTGCGGCCCGGCATGCAGATGACCGTCGACCTGATGGCCGGGATGCTGGAGTACCTGCACGGGGAGAGCCGCAACGCGCTGCCGGTGCTGCTGGAGCGGTTCTCCGCGGACCGGCCCGACGTGGTGTGCGTCGACATGCTCACCCCGGCGGGCCGGCTGCTCGCGCAGAAGCTGGACGTGCCGATCGTCCCGCTGGTACCCAGCTTCGCCGCGAACGAGCAGGTGTCGCTGCAGCAGCGGTCGGTGCCCGCGGACTTCGACCCGCAGCACCCGGCGCTGGTGAAGGCTGCCGCGCTGTTCCAGGAGCTCGGCGAGGAGTACGGGCTCTCCGGCGACCAGTTCCCGATGCGCCCGGTACCCGGTGCGGACAGCGTGGTGTTCCTGCCGAAGTCGTTCCAGTTCGGCGGGGAGACCTTCGACGACGGCTTCCACTTCGTCGGCCCGTGCCTGGGCAGCCGCGCCGAGCAGGACTACACCCCGGCCGACGAGCAGGCGCCGCTGCTGTTCATCTCGCTGGGAACCGGGTTCAACGACCGCCCGGACCTGTACCGCACGTTCCTGGAGGCCTTCGGCGGCACCCGCTGGCAGGTCGCGATGTCCATCGGCGGTGTGGTGGACGTCGCCGAGCTCGGTGAGATCCCGGCGAACTTCGACGTGCGGCCCTCGTTCCCGCAGCTGGGGGTGCTGCGGCGCGCTTCGGCGTTCGTCACGCACAACGGGATGGGTTCGACGATGGAGGCGCTGGCCTACGGGGTCCCGATGGTGGGCGTCCCGCAGATGATGGAGCAGGCCGCCAACGCCGACCGCGTCACCGAACTGGGCTTGGGCCGCAGGTTGCCGGAGGAGGAGATCACCGCGCAGAGCGTGTTCGCCGCGGTGGAGGCCGTCGCCTCCGACGAGGACATCAGGGCCAACCTGGCCGGCATGCGCGCCGACATCGCCGCCGCCGGCGGCCCCGTCGCGGGCGCGGACGTCATCGAGAACGCCTGCCGTTGACCCGCGGGTGGGTGGCCCACCGGTCCGGCAGGACCGGCCGGGCCGTGCACCACCCCACGACCTCGCGCGGCGGATTCCCCTCCTAGCGGCGGAGGTGCTGCGCGGCCGACCACCCACCCGCGGTTTCTCAGCGGTGCCCTCGCGAGGGCACCACTGAGGTTCCGCCACCCGGCCCGGCTCCCGACGGGAAGCGGACCGTCAGCGGTCTGCCATCAGGTCGTCGAAGGTGGGGAACTTCTCGGCGGTGTCGGTGTTGAGGAACTCGCCGATCCACCCGTCGTCGTCGTGGAAGAAGCGGATCGACACGAAGTCGGGGCTGGTTCCCATGTCGAACCAGTGCGTGGTGTTGGCGGGCACGCTGAGCAGGTCCCCGGCCTCGCACAGCACCGCGTACACCTTGCCGTCGAGGTGCAGGTAGAACACCCCGGCGCCGCGGGCGAAGAACCGGTCCTCGTCGTCGTCGTGGGTGTGCTCGGACAGGAACTTCTCCCGCGCGGCCTTGGCCTTCGCCGGCCATTCGGGGTCGGCGGAGGGCCGCATCGCGATCGCGTCGACCTTGATGTAGCCCTCGCTGTCGATGACCCGGTCCACTTCGGACCGGTAGGCGTCGAGGACCTGCTCGGAGGTGGCGTCGGCGGGCAGCTCCCGCAGCTGCCAGCGTTCGAAGCGCACCCCGAACTCCTTGAGGACGCCACCGATCTCGGCGGGGTCCTCGGTGCGCAGCGTGGCGGTGCCCGGGTCGGTGTCGTCCCAGACGGTCAGCAGGGTCATGCGGTTCTCCTGTTCACGAGGTGTGCTGGTCGGCGGCGAGGGCGAACGAGGTCAACCACTCCAGGCATTCGGTGCGGTGCCGCGCCTGGGCGAGGTCGTCGCCCCACACGTACACGCCGTGGCCCGCGACGACCAGCGCCGGGGTCGCCGGGTCGAAGACCTCGTCGAAGCGGTCGCCGAGCCAGGTCATGTCCTGCCCGTTGGGCACGACCGGCACGGTCACCTCGTCGTCGTGGGCGCCGCGGCCGAGCCCTTTGAGCATCTCCAGGTCGCGCAGCACGATCCCGCCGGGCCAACGGGCGGCGGCGAGCACCGGGGCGATGACGTGCACGTGCACCACGGCTCCCGCTCCGGCGCGGGCGGCGACGCGCGCGTGCAGCCCGGCTTCGGCGGACGGCCGCCGGCCGGGCCGCGGCTGGTCGGGGACGGCGGCGCCCGCCGCGTCGACGACCACCACGTCCTGCGGGGTCAGTTCGCCCTTGTCCCGGCCGCTGGTGGTGACCGCCAGCCGCAGCGGGTCGGTGCGCAAGGTGACCGACAGGTTCCCGGAGGTGCCGCGCATCCAGCCGAGCCCGGCGAACCGCGCGGATTCCGCGGCCAGCGCCGCCCCGGCGGCGTCGAGCTCCCCGGCGGTGATGGGGGCGCTCATGCGGGCACCTCGATGCTGATGTCGTCGAAGGTGGTGACGGTGCGGTGCGCGCCGAAGTCGGCGTCGGCGAACGGTTCGCCGGGCCGGGCGAGCCCGACGGTGCGCCACCCGGCTTCGGCGGCGGCGTCGAGCTCCGCGGGCACGTCGGAGGCGAACAGCACGTCACCGGGGTCGGTGCCGAGGACTTCGGTCATCGCCCGGTAGGAGCGCGCCTCCCGCTTGGGCCCGGCGTTGGTGGTGTCGAAGTGGTGCTGGAACAGGTGCCGCAGGTCCCCGTCGCTGGTGTGCGAGAACGACGCGATCTGCGCGGCCACCGACCCGGAGGAGAACACGGCCAGCCCCGCGCCCTGGTCGTGGAAGTGCAGCAGGGCGCCGACGACGTCGGGGAACAGCTCGGTGGTCAGCTCCGCGTCCGCGTAGCCCTGCCGCCAGATGAGGCCCTGCAGGGTTTTGAGCGGGGTGGCCTTGCGGTCGGCGTCCATCCAGGCGTGCAGCACCGCCACGACCGCGTCGGTGCCGGCGTCGGCGGGCAGGCCCGCTTCGGCGCGCACGTCGGCGACCGCGGCGCCGACCTCCGGGTCGTCGGGGTGCTCGTCGATCCACGGGCCGAGCCTGGGGCGGGCGTAGTCGTAGAGCACTTCGCGGACCTGGCTGGTCGGGGTGACCGTGCCTTCGATGTCGATGACGACCCAGCGGGCCGCTACCGGTTCGGTCATGCCTGTTCCCCCTGGTCGTGGGTGGGGTGCTCGTACCCGGCGAGCGCGCCGGGGGCGAACGGGCCCTGGTCGGTGACGACGGTGGTGACGAACCGGGGCGGGGTCACGTCGAACGCGGGGTAGTGGCCCCGGACGCGTTCGCTGGCGGTGCGCCGCCCGAGGGTGTGCAGCACTTCGTCGCCGTCGCGGTGCTCGATCGGCACGTCCGCCGCGGTGGGGGATTTCGGGTCCGGTTCGTGGCACAGCGCGTGGTACGGCACGCCGAAGGCGTGCGCGGCGACGGCGAGCTGCAGCGTGCCGACCTTGTTGATGACGTGCCCGTCGAGGGTGACCCGGTCGCTGGCGGTGATCAGCGCGTCCACCTCGCCCCGGCTGAACAGCGAAGCGCCCATGCCGTCGGTGATCAGCGTGGTGGGTACGCCCATCTCGGCGAGGGTTTCGGCGGTGAGCCGGGCGCCTTGCAGGTAGGGGCGGGTTTCGGTGCAGTAGAAGGTGAGTTCCTTGCCCGCGCGCTGGGCGGCGGCGACCGTCTCGGTCAGGTACAGGTCGCCCCAGCAGTGGGTGAGCACCCGGGCGCCGTCGGGCAGCAGCCGCGCGGCGGCCTCACCCATGGCGCGGCTGCGCCCCCGGTAGTCGGCGTCCCCGGCGCGCGCCCCGGCCAGCGCGGCGGCGGCGAGTTCCGCCGGGGCGTCCTCGCCGCGGGCGCGGGCGGCGTCGACGGCGTCGAGCACGAACGCCGCGGCGAGCCGCTGGTGGTCGTTGGTGGGCCGGGTGGCGATGAGCCGGTCCGCGGCCGCGCGGACCCGCTCGGTGACCTGGTCGGGCGCGTCGGCGGCGGCGTGGCGGGCGGCCAGCGCGAGGCCCCACAGCGCGGCGAAGTACGGGCCGCTGGACTGGGTGACCATGTCCTCGATGGCGCGGGCGACCTGCTCGACGTCGCGGGCGTGCACCCAGGTGCGTTCGAACGGGAACACCCGGCGGTCCAGCAGGTGCACGCCGTCGTCGGCGAGCCGAACGCTGTCGGCCAGCACCGGCGGCGTCGCCGGGTCGGTGATCAACGGCATCTGCGTCCTCTGTGGATAGTCGTCGACCGGTGGAAGATCAGATCGCTCAGATTACTGAGGCGACCCCCCGGTGGCGCAACTTCTTCCAGATCCCGGGACTGCCGGATGCGCATGCGTTTCCGCATCGGGCGAGGTCAGCGGGTGCTGCCGCGGACCACGGTGCCCGCCACGTCCGGGTCCTCGGTGGTGTGCGGGAGCAGGCCGTGCCGGGTCATCGCCGCGGCCGTTCCCGCGGCCTGCTCGGTGCTGGTCTCGATGAGCAGGACACCGCCGGGGGCGAGCAGGGCGGGTGCGGCGGCGGCGATCCGCCGGTGCAGGTCGAGCCCGTCGTCCCCGCCGTCGAGGGCGGTCGCCGGTTCGTGGTCGCGCGCTTCCGGCGGCATCAGCGGGATCCGCGCCGTCGGCACGTAGGGCGCGTTGACCGCCAGGACGTCCACCCGGCCGAGCAGCGCCGCGGGCAGCGCCCGGTCCAGGTCACCGGCGTGCACCCGCTCCGGGGGCAGGTTGCGGCGGGCGCAGCGCACCGCGGCCGCGTCGATGTCGGCGGCGTGCACCACCGCCGCGGGCACAGCCACCAGCACGGCGGCGCCGACCGCGCCGGAGCCGCAGCACAGGTCCACCACCAGCGGTTCCGGGCCGGCGGCGCGGGCGGCGTCGATGGCCTCGCGGGCTAGGAGTTCGGTGCGCCGCCGCGGGACGAACACGCCCGGCTCGACCGCGATGCGCAGCCCGAGGAATTCCGCCCAGCCCAGCACCTGCTCCAGCGGCAGGCCCTCGGCCCGCCGCCGCACCAGCTCGGCGAGGTCGCCCGGGCCGGCGGCCGCCGCCAGCAGCAGCCGGGCCTCGTCCTCGGCGAAAACGCAGCCCGCCGCCCGCAACCGGGCCACGACCTGGTCGAACCGGTCCGCCGCTGACGACGGGGATGGCTGGGACAACGGGCGACCTCCGGAGGTGCGCGGTGGGACCTTCCGAGGATCCCGCGGGGAGCGGGCGGCCGGTGGCCGCGCACGCGACGACGCGGCGGCCGAGCACCGGGTTCGGGCTCGACCGCCGCGTCGGGGAAGAACGTCAGCGGCGCTTCTTCGGCGGGTCCTTGCGCAGCAGGTCCGGGCCGATGATGCGGCGCACGACCCTGCGCGCCAGGCTGCGGCGCTTGGCCGGCTGCCGCGGCGGGGCCTTCGCGGGCGGCGCGGCCGCGGTGTCCGGGACCGGCGGGGCCGCGGGGGCCTCCGGCGGGGTCACCGGGATGAGATCGGCGAGCGTGCCGGACGGGGACTTCGGTGGCACCTCCTCGATGGTGCCCGCCCGCGCGGCCGGTGGGTCCGGATTGAGCCGCTTGGCGAACTCCGGCCGCTCTTCCCGGATCGCCGGGATGTAGGGCTGGGTCACCTCGACTCGATCCGGCCTCGGCGCCGGCGCATCCGGGCGGGGCAGGAAGTCCTCCGGGCGCGCCGCCGGGCGGGCGGCGGCGCCGAGCCCGAGGATCCCCGGGCAGA
>NZ_JAIUKB010000141.1:0-36737 GCF_020176785.1 Saccharopolyspora sp. 6V
GCATCGGCACCCCCGCCCTGGCCACCCGCGGCTTCACCACCACCGAATTCACCGAAGTCGCCGACATCATCGCCACAGCACTCCAACCCACCATCGACGAGGAGACGACGACCGCGCTCGCCGGCCGCGTCCGCGCACTCGCCGAGAAGTTCCCGCTCTACGCCGATCTGTAAGCGAACCGTTTCGCGGAGATGTCCTCCGCATTGATCGGCCCGACGCGAACGCCGCATTTACTCCGGAAATGCGGCGTTCGCCGTTCCCGGTACCACCAGTCGGAGCAAAAAACGATTCATCTCCGCCGTAACGGCAGGTCACAGGCGAATATCAACGGACAAAGCTCGCAGATCGCCACCGCTGGAAGAATCGATCACGATTCCAGCCCCTGCCGGGAAGAGCAGGACCGAACGTGGCACAGTACCGGTCCACAAGAATGAATCCTTCTTCCCTCCGCAGGAGCACGGCGATGAGCGAACCCGTCCCCGAGGAATACCGCAAGGACCTGAGCAACCGGCACATCAACATGATCGCCATCGGCGGGGCGATCGGCGTGGGCCTGTTCCTCGGGTCCGGCAAGGCGCTGAGCCAGGTCGGTCCCGGCCTGATGCTGATCTACGCCATCGCCGGCGTGATGATCTTCTTCGTCATGCGGGCCCTCGGCGAACTGCTGATGTACCGGCCGGTCAGCGGTTCCTTCGCCGAGTACGCGGGCGAGTTCATCGGCCCTTGGGCCAAGTTCGCCACCGGCTGGGGCTACTGGCTGGTGTGGATCGTGACCGGCATGGCCGAGATCACCGCCGTGGGCAAGTACTTCCAGTTCTGGTTCCCGGAGCTGCCGCAGTGGATCCCCGCCCTCGGCGCGCTCATCGTGCTCAGCGGCGTCAACCTGATCGCGGTGAAGCTGTTCGGCGAGTTCGAGTTCTGGTTCGCGCTGATCAAGGTCGTGGCCATCGTCGGCATGATCGTGCTGGTCGCGCTCATCCTGGTGTTCGGCTTCAGCGACGCGGGCGACACCGCCGCGGTGAGCAACATCTGGTCGCACGGCGGCTTCTTCCCCACCAGCCCGGTCTCGGCGCTGCTGGCCTTCCAGATCGTCATGTTCGCGTTCATCGGCGTCGAGATGGTCGGCCAGACCGCCAGCGAGAGCGCCAACCCGAAGACGGTGCTGCCGAAGGCCATCAACGCGGTGATGCTGCGGATCCTGATCTTCTACGTGGGCGCGCTGGCCGCGCTGACCGCGCTCGTGCCGTGGACCAGGTTCAACGCGGACACCAGCCCGTTCGTGCAGGCCTTCACGCTGATCGGCATCCCGGCGGCCGCCGGGGTCATCAACTTCGTGGTGACCACCGCGGCGCTGTCCTCCTGCAACAGCGGCATCTTCTCCACCGGCCGCATGCTGCGCACCCTGTCCGAGGACGGGCACGCGCCGCGCGCCGTCGGCAAGCTGTCCTCGCGGGCGGTGCCGTCGCGGGCCATCGCGGTCACCTTCGGGTCGATGCTCATCGGCGTGGTGCTCAACTACGTGGCGCCGGAGCAGGCGTTCACCTACATCACCAGCGCGAGCACCGTCGGCGCCCTGTTCACCTGGGGCATGATCGTGATCGCGCACCTCGGGTTCCGCCGCCGGATCGCGCGCGGCGAGATCGAGGCGACCACGTTCCGGATGCCGCTGGCGCCGTACTCGAACTACGTGGTGCTGGCGTTCCTGGCGATGGTCGTGGTGCTGCTGGCGTTCGACTCGGAGACCCGGATCGCGCTGTACATCACGCCGCCGCTGGTCATCGCGCTCGCCATCGGCTACGCCGTGTCCCGGCGGCGCGCCAGCGGCACCGGCGATCGGGAGACCGCCGCCCGCACCTGAGCCGGCCCGCTCCTCGACGGCGGAGGCGCCCCCTCGACGCGGGGCACCTCCGCCGTCGCCGTTCCACCGGGTGAAATTGGTGCTTCCGCCGGGTTCACCGGGTGGGCCGCCCGGGGGAAGATCGTCGCCATGCACCCGGCCTCCCGCGTGCTGGTGATCAGCCGGAGCGCGCAGCAAGAACGCAGCATCCAGCGGGACGGCCTGCTCGTGGTGCTCACCCAGATCGCCAACGCCGTCATGTGCTCCGGGGCCGCGGTGCTGTGGTGGACGTGGACGCCGGGCCCGTCGCGCTGGCTGGTGGCGGTGCCGGTCGTGGCGGTCGCGTGCAGCTGCTACGTGGCGCGGGCGCAGCTGCGCTGGCGGCGGATCAACCGGGACATGTTCCACCTGCAGGTGGCGTTGACCGACGCCGGCGTCACCTACGCCTCCGCCGCCGGGACGTACTCGGCGCCGTGGTCGGCGGTGCGGCAGGTGCGGTTGCGCACCCACCGCGCCCGGTCCCCGTACGTGGTGATCGACGTGGACGGCTGGGGCGGCCCGCTCAGCGAGTGCGGCGGCACGGATCGGCTGGCGCTCACCCTCACCGGCACCGGGTTGCGGCCGCGCGAGGTGAGCCGTGCGGTGCACCAGCTCAGCGGCGGCCAGGTCACCACCCGCAACTGACCCCGACCGTCCGAACTCGCGGCTCGAACAGGCCGCTCACCTGCACCCTCTTACTAGCACAGGTGTGTTAGTTTGGGTTGGTGGTGCGACGGATTGATCAGGAGGCGCGGCGGCGGGACATCGTCGCCGCCACGTGGCGGACCCTCGAACGCGGCGGGCTCGCCGAGGCCTCCGTCCGCAAGGTCGCGGCCGAAGCCGGGCTCGCCACCGGCTCCGTGCGCCACTTCTTCGGCACCCAGGCCGAACTGCACGCCTTCGCGCTCCGCTCGCTGTCCGAGCGGGTCGGCGAACGCGTGCGCCGGGCCGAAGCCGAACCCGACGTGCGCCGCCGGGTGCTGGCGATGCTCGGCGAGCTGCTGCCGCTGCGCGACGACACCACCCGCGAACTCGGCATCTGGCTGGAGTTCGTGCACCGATCCCGGCACGACCCCGCGCTCGCCGAGATCATCGGCGACCAGGCGCGCGAAGTGCGGGGGTTCCTGCTGCACGTGGTGCGCGGACTCGTCGAGCTCGGGCAGCTGCCCGCCGGGACCGACCCCGAGCGGACCGCCGCCGGGCTGGGCGCGCTCGTGGACGGGCTCACCTTCCAGCTGCTCACCGCGCCCGGCCTCCTCGACCGCGAGCAGGCCGCCGCGCTGCTGGAGGAGCGGCTGTTCGGCACGACACCCCGCTGACCGGAGGAGAACCCCGTGGTCACCGCCATCTTCGCCGCCGAGATCGCGTTCTGGGTGGTGCTCGCCGCCGGCCTCGCCGCCCGCTACCCGGCCCGGCGGGACCGGCTGGGCACCTTGCTGTTGCGCGCAGTGCCGCTCGTCGACCTCGCGCTCGTCGTGCTGGTCGCCGCCGACCTCGCCGGCGGCGCCGAACCCTCCCGCGCGCACGCGTTCGCCGCCGTCTACCTCGGCTTCACCGTCGCCTTCGGCCGCGCCACGATCGCCTGGGCCGACGCCTGGTTCCACCACCGGTTCGCCGGTGGCCCGCGCCCGGCGACACCGGCGAAGGGCTCGCGGGCCGAGGTGGTCGCGCTGTGGCGGGAATGGCTGCGGGTGCTGCTCGCGGACGTGATCGCGGGCGTCGTGCTGCTGGCGCTCGCCGCCGTCGGCGGGGTCGCCCTCCCGCGGTCCCTCGACGAGCTCGCGCACCACCCGTACTGGAGCGTGCCCCCGCTGCTCGGCATCATCACCGCGGTGTGGTTCCTGGCCGGACCCGCCTTCGCCGGCACCGGGCGACCCGAGGCGGCCGAGCGGCGCTGAACTAGACGCGCCGCAACTCCACCACCGGGATGACCCGGTCGGTGCGGCGCTCGTACGCGCCGAACTGGGGAGCCACCGCGACCTGCCGCGCGTACACCTCGTCGCGCTCCGCGCCGGTCAGCACCACCGCCTCGACGTCGAACACCTCGGCGCCCAGCTCGACCTCGGTCCGCGGGTTCGCCACCAGGTTGTGGTACCAGGCCGGGTGTTCCGGGGTGCCGCCCTTGCTGGCGAAGACGAAGATCCGATCGCCCTCGATCAGCGGCACCAACGGCGACACCCGGGGCGTACCGGACTTGGCGCCCACGTGGTGCACCAGGACCAGCGGGAGGCCTTCGAACATGCCGCCGACCGCGCCGCCGCGCTCGCGGAACTCGGCGATGACCCGGCGGTTCATCTCGGCCGCGCTGCCGAACTCGGCGAGGGCCTGCCGGTCCTGCTCGGTCTGCTCGCCGTACGAGCCGGCCATCCGCCGGTCCAGATCGGCTTCGTCGCTCGACCGCGTCATCGCGCGCTCCTCCCGCTCCGCCGCCCCCGACGGGCGGCCCTGCGACGAGCGTATGGCGCAGCAGGTGATCCGAGCGATGCCCGACGAGCGCACGGACTTGTCCGATCGTTGCACCGCCGCTCCCGCCGCCGAGTAATCTGGGCCGGATGGACCTCCTCGCCGACGTGCTCGCCCGCACCGGAGTCCGCGGCAGCCTGGGCGCCCGGATCAGCGCCGGGCAGGACTGGGGCGTGTCCTGGGCGGGCCCCGGCGGACCCGCCCTGTACACCGTCACCGCGGGCACCGCCTGGATCGGCGTGCCCGGCGAGGAACCGCGGCAGCTCGTCCCCGGCGACGTGCTGCTGCTCGCCGACAGCACCGCCCACACCCTGCTCAGCGCACCCGACGCCGCGATCGACTCCCACGACTGCGCCGACGCCCAGCACGCCCAGGAAACCGGGACCGCGCTGCGCATCGGGCGAGGCGCCCCGCAGACCCACCTGCTGTGCGCGACCTTCAGCTCCGACACCGCCGCCTCCACCCAGGTGCTCTCCGCGCTGCCCGGCGCCGTCCACGTGCACGCCGAACGCGGCGGCGGGCTCGACGACGCGCTGCGGCTGCTCGGCCGCGAACTCGAACGGCCGGGGCTCGCCTCCAGCGTGCTGCTCGACCGGCTCATCGACGTCCTGCTCATCCAGCTGCTGCGGGACTGGATCGCGGCGTCCCCGGCGGAAGCGGCGGGCAGCTGGCTCGGCCTGCTCTGCGACCCCGTGGTGCGGGACGCCATCACCGCGCTGCACGAGGACCCCGCGCGGCCCTGGACCACCGACCTGCTCGCCTCCCGCGTCGCGGTGTCCCGCGCCACGCTGACCAGGAGGTTCCTGCACGCCGCGGGCGAGCCGCCCGGCGGTTACCTCACGCGGTGGCGGATGGACCTGGCGGCGGCGCGGCTGCGCGACGGCGACGACACCCTGGAGGCGATCGCGCGATCGGTCGGCTACACCTCGGTGCACGCGTTCAGCCGGGCTTTCAGCCGGGCCCGCGGCCGGGCCCCCGGCCGGTACCGGCTCGACGCCCGCCGCTGACCGCCGCTCGGCCGGGCGGAGCGGGTCAGGCGGCGCGGGTCAGGCGGCGCGTTCGGCGTCGACGGGTTCTTCGGCGACGTCGGTGGGCTGCGCGGAGGCGGCCTTCAGCTTCTTGGACCGGCGGCGCCACAGCCACACGCCGATGCCGATCAGCACCAGCGCCCCCAGCACGATGCCGCTCGCGCGGCCCAGCACGTGCTCGATGTACTTCGCCGAGGTCCCGGCCGCCCAGCCGATGCCCACGTGCAGCATCGACCACGTCGTGGCCCCCACGACCGACGTGGCCAGGAAACGCCAATACCCCAGTCCGCTGGTTCCCGCCGAGACCGGCACCAACGTGCGCACGACCGGCAGGAAACGCGCGACGAACACCGCACCGATGCCGTACTTCCGCAACATCCGGCACGCCCGGTCCCAATGCCGGACGCCCAGCTTCGCGACCATTCGGGTTTCCCGGACCCGCGCACCGTATCGACGCCCCAGGAAATAGCCGATGTTGTCACCGACCACCGCGCACGCCGCCACGGTCAGTGACAGGCCGAAGAAGAATCCGATATCGGTCACCGCGGCCGAAGCGACCAGCAGACCGCTCTCCCCCGGCACCAGGAAGCCCAGTCCGATCGTGCACTCGCCGAGCACCAGAGCACCCGTGACCAGGATCAGCAGCGGGCGCGGCAGCCCGGCGACCATGGCCAGGAATTCGCTGACGAAGGACACGTGGAACTCCCCAGTTCACCGGTTCGGGCGGGATGGTCGACCAACGGATGCCACGTTAGCTTCCTCGACCCTACGGCAACCCCGGCGTGACCCGGGTCGCCCCCTGAGCCGTTCCCGAGACCGAATCGGGATAACCCCCGGTTCCGGTGACAACGCGAAGGGACGACCTTTCCGCGCTCTTCCGCACAAATCCGGCAATGGCGATCAGGCTCAGCAGGACTTCGTCCAAGAACACTCCGCGCCCGATTCCGCACCCGTTCCGCCGGTGTCCTTCCTGGCCACGGCGGGGGCCCGCTGCGCGGTACCCGGGTACTGCGCCAACCGGACCGCGATCGCGTCTTCGAGATCGGTCGGCGCGCCGCCGAGGAAATCGTTGAACAGCACGGAGAACACCAGTTCGCGCCCGTCGGCCGCCGTCACGTACCCGGCCAGCGAGCTCACCCCGGACAGCGAACCGGTCTTCGCGGCCACGTTCCGCTCGGCGGGAGTGCCGGCCATCCGGTTGCGCAACGTGCCGCCGACCATGCGGTCCGGAGCACCCGCGAGCGGCAGCGCCGCCTTGAAGTCCGCGAACCACGGCCTGCTCCGGACCTGGTCCAGCAGCAGCGCCTGCTGGTCGGGCGGGATGCCGTCGACCGCGGAGAGCCCCGACCCGTCCACCAGCCGCAGCCGCGCCGGGTCGACGCCGAGCTCGGCGAGCCGCCCGGTGAGCACGTCGAGCCCCGCGGGCCACGAGCCGGTGCCGCGGGCGTGCCTGCCCATCTCCTTCACCAGCACTTCGGCGTGCCCGTTGTTGCTCAGCTTCAGGAACGGCACCAGCAGCTCGCGCAGCGGCATCGACTCGCGTTCGGCGAGCAGCCGCGCTCCGTCCGGGGTCGCACCGGCACCGGTGCGGTCGACCCGCACGCCGTGCGCGCGCAGCGCCCGGGTGAACACGTCGACGGCGTACGCGGCTGGGTCGCGCACGCTGGTGTACTCCTCGACCGGCTCGGCGTCCGCGGGCAGCGAGCCCGACACCACGACCCGGTCCCCGCCGTGCTCGCGGGTGACCGACAGCGCCGGTTCGGAGCCGGGCTCGCCGGTGGTGGCCCGCACGTCCAGCCGGATCGCACCGGTCGCGGGCCGCGCCTCGACGCGCACCGGCCGGCCGGGCGCGGCCGGGGACACCCGCAGCAGCACGGTGCCCGCGTCGTAGTCCTCGGTGGGCGCGACGGTCAGCGCGGACACCGGCGCCGAGTAGTAGTAGGGCTCGTCGTCCCAGGCCCAGCCGGTGCCCAGCGGCACGTCGTCGAACCAGGTCGCGTCGGCCCGCACCGCACCCCGCACGACCCGCACCCCGCTGTCCGCGACCTGCGCGGCCAGCCGGTCGTAGTCGGTGGCCAGCATCGTGGGGTCCCCGGTGCCGCGCAGGTGCAGGTCGCCGAGCAGCAGCGACCCGGCCTGCGGCGCGGCGGTGCGCACCTCGGTGCGGAACCGGTGGCCGGGCCCCAGCTCGTCGAGCGCGGCCGCTGCGGTGAACAGCTTCGCGGTGGACGCGGGGGTGGCGCGCGCGGCGGGCTGCCTGCTGTAGAGCACTTCGTCGGTGTCCGGGTCCCGCACCACGACCCCGGCGTGCGATCCGGCCAGCCGCGGGTCGGCGAGGATCCGGTCGAGGTCCGCCCGCAGCGCGTCGGACCCGGTGGGCGCCGCGCTCGGCGAGGAGACGGCGAGCGGGCCGGCGAGCACGCCGAAGAGGATCAGCACGAGGACCGGGACCCAGCGACGCATCGCGCCCCCTAGCGGCGGGAAGGGATGGTCCGGACGAGGACGCACCCGCCCGCACCAGGCGAAACCTAGGCGACCGGCCGGGCGGGGTCAACGACCATCAGGCGGAACCGGCGGGCTCCTCGGGGGCGGGCTCGGTGGCGGATCCGGCGGCGAAGTCCCGCATCGCCTGCTGCATCCGGTGCAGGAACCGGTGCACCACGGCGAGCTCCGCGGCGTCGAACTCGGACAGCACCTCGCGGCCGCGGCCGGCCAGCGCGCCGAAGTATTCCCCGGCGATCGCGCGAGCCGACTCGGTCGGGTGCAGCTGGACCTGCCTGCGATCGCTGCCTTCGCGGCTGCGCCGCACGTGCCGCCGCGCTTCGAGCCGGTCGACGATGGCGGTGACCGCCCCGGAGGTGAGCACCAGGTCCTGGCGCAGCGCGCGCGGCGTGGCGGGGGTGCCGCGCTGCTCCGCGTCGATGATCAGGATCAGGGCGCGCACGTCCGTGGGGTGCATGCCGTGCCTGGCCGCGAAGGCCTGCGAGATCCGCTCCCCTTCGACCCCCTGCTGGTGCAGCAGCTCCAGCACCTGGCTCTCGATCGGTGGTTCCACCGCTCGCCTCCCCCCGAAACGCGCCGTAATCGGATCATACCAATGGTCTATTATCTCAACGATTGACACAGTCGACGACCGTCATTAGTTTGAAGTGAGACGTTCCGGGAACCCCGGTCCCGCTCCCAGGACCGGGCGGACGGTGAGACGAAGGTGAATCCCATGCCGCACGAGACGCGGCCGCACTGCGCGATCGCAGGCGGCGGGCCGGGAGGCGTGCTGCTCGCCTACCTGCTGGCCCGAGCCGGCGTGCGCGTGACGCTGCTGGAGTCGCAGCGGGACTTCCAGCGCGACTTCCGCGGCGACTCGCTGCACCCGTACACGCTGGAGCTCATGCGGCAGCTGGGGCTCGCCGACGACCTGCTGCGACTGGAGCACAACCGCGCCACCACGTTCCGCTTCCACACCAGCTCGGGGGTCGTCACCACCGCCGAGTACCGCGGGCTGCGCGGTCCCTACCCCTACGTGGCGCTGATGCCGCAGGCGCGGTTCCTCGACTTCCTCGCCGAGCGGGCCGCGGAACTGCCGGGCTTCCGGCTGCTGCTCGGTTCCAAGGTCACCGGGCTCGTGGCGGAATCCGGCCGGGTCACCGGCGTCCGCTACCGCGACGACGACGGGGAGCACCGGCTGGACGCCGACCTGGTGGTGGGCGCCGACGGCAGGTACTCCCGGCTGCGGCGGCTCGCCGACCTGCCCACCCGACCGCTCGGCTCGGGCTCGGACATCCTGTGGTTCCGGCTGCCCCGGCACCACCAGGACCCGCCCGCCGCCGACGCCGAGCTCTACTTCGGGCCGGGGCACTACGTGTCCACCCTCGGCCAGGACCACGGCTGGCAGGTCGGCTACACGATCCCGAAGGGCGGCTACCCGGAGGCGAAGCGGGCCGGGGTCGGTCCCATCCGGGACTTCCTCACCGCGCGGGTGCCGTGGCTCGCCGACCGGGTCGGCAAGCTCACCGGGTTCGACCAGATCACCCTGCTGTCGGTGGAGATCTCCCGCGCGCAGCGCTGGCACCGGCCCGGGGTGCTGCTCATCGGCGACGCCGCGCACGTGATCTCCCCGGTCGGCGGCAACGGGATCCTGATGGCGGTCCAGGACGCCGTCACCGCCGCCGACGTGCTCGTCCCCGCGTTCCGGCGCACCGGGACTCCCGAAGAGGAAGCGCTGGCCGAGGTGCAGCGGCGTCGCGAACCGGCCGTCGAGCAGGTGCAGCGCCAGCAGGTGCGCACCGAGCAGCGGGTGGCCGCCGCCCTCGCCGGGGACGGCGACTTCCGGCCGAACCGGCTCCTGCGCGCCGTGCTGCGGATCCCCGCCGTGCGCCACCGCGCCGCCCGCGCCAACGCCTACGGGCCGTTCCCGCCCGAACTCGACCTGTCCCTGCTGGACCCGCACCTCGATACGGCCACCGGGCCGACGTGAAGGAGCCGATGACGATGCTGGTGACCGTGCTCGGCGCGACCGGGAAGACCGGTTCGCTGATCGTGGCGGAACTGCTCGCGCGCGGAGTGCCGGTGCGCGGCGCGGTGCGCCGCCCCGAAGCCGCCGACGAGTTGCGGGCGCGCGGCGCCGAGGCCGTGCTCGCCGACCTCCGGTCCGACACGGGGGCGCTGGCCGCCGCGCTCGCCGGATCGGACGTCGTGATCAACGCGGCGGCCGCGAGCGACCCGCAGCCCGGGCTCGCCGAAGCCGTCGACCGCGACGGTGCGATCAACGCCGTCAAGGCCGCTGAGAAGGCGGGTGCGGACCGGTTCGTGCAGGTCTCCTCGCTGTTCGCGGACCGGCCGGACGAAGGACCCGAGTTCCTGCACCGGGTGCTGCGCGCCAAGCAGGCCTCCGACCTGGCACTGGCCGAGTCCGCGCTGGCCTGGACGATCGTGCGCCCCGGCGGTCTCACCGACGACCCCGGCGCCGGGCTGGTGCGGATCGCGGATCGGCTCACGATCGCGCCGGGCATCCCGCGCACCATCCCGCGGGCGGACGTCGCCGCCGTCACCGCCGCCGTGCTCGACGAACCGTCCAGCCGGTGCCGGGGTTTCGACCTCACCAGCGGAACCACCGCGATCGCGGACGCGATCGCCGCCTGAACTCGGGCCGGGCGGGTCACCTCGCGCCGGGAACCCGCTCCGAGAGCGGTCCGGCTCCGGTCGCAGACCGACCGGGGCCGGGCCGCGCCCGTCACACCGGTGCGCACCGGTGCCCGCGCGGCACCGGGGGCAGTTCGGGTCGCCGCCGGGCCGGCACCGCCACGACCCGCGGTTCGTGCTCCACGCCCCGGCCCCGGTCTCCACCGCACCGGACCACGACGTGGTGGAACATCCGCGACGGCGCCGGGCGCCCTCGTCTGCACCGCCGCCCCGACCACACCCGCCTCACGCCGCTCACCGAGCCTCCGCGGCGGCGTCCTCGACCGGACACGGGCCGACCGAGCGGGAGTCGCGAGGTGATGGGGTGAATTCCCCGGCGCGACGAGAAGAACGGGACCTCCCGATCGTTCGGGAGGTCCCGTTCTCGTCGTCGATCCGGGCTCAGTCCAGGACTCGGAGGAGTCCTTCCTGCACGACGGTGGCGACCAGGCGCCCGTCGCGGGAGAAGAAGCGGCCGGTGGCCAGCCCGCGGGCGCCGGAGGCGCTGGGCGAGGCGCAGTCGTAGAGCAGCCACTCGTCGGCGCGGAACGGCCGGTGGAACCACATGGCGTGGTCCAGGCTCGCCCCGGACACCTTGTCCAGCATCCAGTACACGCCGTGGCGCACCAGCACCGAATCCAACAAGGTCAGGTCGGACGCGAACGCCGCCATGCACACGTGCAGCAGCTTGTCGTCCGGCAGCACGCCGTCGGCCTTCATCCAGACCTGGCTGCGCGCCTCCCGCTCGCCGTTCTCCTTGCGGACCCACGGCGGGTCGGTGACGTAGCGGACGTCGATGGGCCGCGGCTGGTACGGCGTGCCGCCCATCTCGCCGAGCAGCCCGCCGACCTGCTCCCCGTAGGTGGGCAGCGTTTCGGGGTCGGGCACGTCGGGCATCTGCTCGGCGTGGTCGATGCCGTCCTCGACCAGCTGGAACGAGGCCGACAGCGAGAAGATCGGCTTGCCGTGCTGCACGGCCACGACGCGGCGGGTGGTGAACGACCGGCCGTCGCGGGTGCGGTCCACCTCGTAGACGATCGGCACGCTCGGGTCGCCGGGCCGGATGAAGTAGGCGTGCAGCGAGTGCACCGGGCGGTCCTCCGGCACGGTGCGCCCGGCGGCGACCAGCGCCTGCCCGGCGACCTGGCCGCCGAAGACCCGCACCGGCGACTCCGCGGGGCTGACCCCGCGGAAGATGTTCTCCTCGATCCGCTCCAGGTCGAGCAGGGCGATCAGCCGGTCCAGCACGGGTTGCCCGTGCGGCACCCCGTTCACGTCCAGCGGGACCGAGCTGTCGATGTGCAGGCCCGCCGGGTCGGCGGCCGCGGCTCGTGCCGCTTCGGTCACTTCTGCTCCTCGGGCGATGTCGGGTGGTTCACCGGGCGGGAACTCCGGTGGTTCCCGCCCTGCCGGTCAACGTCGACCGACCCCACCTCCGCGCGCGGCGCGGATCAGACGTGGTCTTCCTCGCCGAGGCGGTGCACCCGGATCAGGTTCGTCGAACCCACGGTGCCCGGCGGGGAACCGGCGACCACGACCACCATGTCACCGCGCTGCGATCGGCCGAGCGACAGCATCGCCTGGTCCACCTGCCGGACCATTTGGTCGGTCGTGTCCACTTTAGGCACGAGGAACGTTTCCGTCCCCCAAGTGAGAGCGAGCTGACTGCGCACCGATTCCTCGGGGGTGAACGCCAGCAGCGGCAACCGGGTGTGCAGCCGGGCGAGCCGCCGCACGGTGTCGCCGGACTGGCTGAACGCGACCAGCGCCTTCGCGCTGAGCCGCTCCCCGATGTCGCGGGCCGCGTAGGAGATGACGCCCCGCTTGGTGCGCGGCACGTGGCTCAGCGGCGGCGGCGTGGGCGATCCGTCCTCGACGGCTTCGACGATGCGGGACATCGTCTGCACCGTCTCGATCGGGTAGTCGCCGACGCTGGTCTCGCCGGAGAGCATCACCGCGTCGGTGCCGTCCAGGACGGCGTTGGCGACGTCGGAGGTCTCGGCGCGGGTCGGACGCGAGTTGTGGATCATCGAGTCCAGCATCTGGGTGGCCACGATGACCGGCTTCGCGTTCTCCCGGGCGATCCGGATCGCCTTCTTCTGGACCAACGGGACGTGCTCGAGGGGGAGTTCCACGCCGAGGTCACCGCGGGCGACCATGACACCGTCGAAGGCCAGCACGATGGCCTCCAGGTTGTCCACCGCCTCCGGCTTCTCCAGCTTCGCGATCACCGGGAGCCGGTGGCCCACCCGGTCCATCACCTGGTGCACCAGGTCGATGTCGGCGGGGCTGCGCACGAAGGACAGCGCGATGAAGTCCACGCCGAGCTGGAGGGCGAACTCGAGGTCCGCGACGTCCTTCTCGGACATCGCGGGCACCGACACGTCCATGCCCGGCATGGACAGTCCCTTGTGGTCGGAGACGGGGCCGCCCTCGACGACGTCGCAGACGACGTCGTTGCCCTCGACGGCGGAGACGGTCAGACCCACCTTGCCGTCGTCGACCAGGACTCGGTCACCGACCTTGGCGTCGGCTGCCAACCCCTTGTAGGTGGTGGAAACACGATCATGGGTGCCTTGCACGTCGTCGATCGTGATTCGCACGACGTCGCCGGTGTTCCACTCGACCGGACCTTCCGCGAACTTGCCGAGGCGGATCTTAGGTCCTTGCAGGTCGGCGAGGATGCCGACGGCACGGCCACTTTCCTTGGCGGCGGTACGCACCAGGTCGTACACCTGCTGGTGGTCGCCGTGGCTGCCGTGGCTGAAGTTCAACCGGGCGACGTCCATTCCGCTGCTGACGAGCTCGGCCACCTTCTCCGGCGAGGCGGTGGCGGGGCCCATGGTACAAACGATCTTGGCTCGTCGACTCACGTTGGGTCAGCCTAGTCTCTCCGGGCGCGCGTCGAATACGCAGCCACCTGGAAACGAACCGATCGGGATCTTGCGGTGCTGAATCATTACAGGCCACGGCCCGGTCAGCTGCTCTTCGGAGTGATCATCGGAGTCAGCCTGATCATCTTGTTCACCCCCGAGTCCGGGGTGCCCTCGGCGCCGGCCGGCACCGACAAGGTCGTGCACCTGGTGTTGTTCGCGGCGCTGGCGTGGTCCGGTCGCCTCGCGCGCCTGCCGCTGCTGCCGCTGGCCGCCGGGCTCGTGGCGTACGCGGGGCTGTCTGAAGTGCTGCAGGCGGTGCTGCCGCTGGGGCGCAGCGGCGACGTGCTGGACGCGCTGGTGGACGTGCTCGGCGCGCTGCTCGGCCTGCTGGTCAGCGCCGCCGGTCGCTGGGTCCCACGTGGTCGGCGCACCACCGGTTGAGCTCGCGCAGCTCCCGCCACGCCGTGCGGACCCGGGTGAGGCAGCCGCGCTCGTGCAGCACGTCGTCCGGCACCCAGCGGCGCGCCACGTGCAGCGAGCGGTGCCGCAGCAGCCCCAGCCGCGGGTGGTCGGCGGCCACGCCGCGCGGGCGGGTGGCGAGCACGTCGCCGCCGAGCTCCCAGCGCTTCCCCAGCGCGGCCAAGATCTCCTCCAGCGCCTTCCCGTGCAGCGGTTCGTCCACCGCCGCCCGGTAGCGGGCCAGCTGGTCGGGTTCGGCGTGGAAGCAGCCGCCCGCGACGAGCAGCCCGTCCGCGCTGATCTCCGCGTAGTAGGCGCCACCGCCGCGCCCCGCCTCCACGACGGCGCCGCAGTGGGTCTTGTACGGCGACTTGTCCTTGCTGAAGCGCACGTCCCGGTGCGGGCGGAACACCTTGCCCTTGCCGGTCGCCCCGCCGGAATCGACCTCGGCGGCGAACTCGGGTTCCAGCTCGGCCAGCAGCGCCTCCATCGGGGCGCGCACCTGCTCCCGGTACACGGCCAGGTGGTCGCTCCAGTAGGCCTTGGAGTTGTCGGCCGCCAAGCCCTCGTAGAACTCGACCGCCCCGTCCCCGAACCCCTCGAACCGCATCCGGCCAGCTTAGGAGACCGCCGATCGCGCCATCGGGGCCCGGGCGTCGAGCGCGTCGACGAAGCCGGGTTCGGGCCGAGCGCAGTCGCGTTCGACGTCGAACCCGGTCGCGGCGCCGTGCGGCTCGCGGTCACCCCGCTCCGCGCTCGCGGACCGGGTGGCCGGCGAGACGTGGCCCGCGGTGCTGTCGAACCTGAGGACGCTGCTGGAGACCGGCGAGGTGCTGCCGCAAGGCCCGCCGACGTTCGACGCCGGCTAGCGGGCGGTGCGGGCGATCTCCTCCAGGTGATCGCGGTAGTCCGCCCACCAGCGCTCGTCCTGCTGCGGCAGGTTGCCTGCGTTCGCGCGCCTGCCCACCGCACCGTCGATGAGCTCGCGGACCACGTCGGCGTGACCGGTGTGGCGGGCGGTCTCCTCCAGCATGTGGCACAGCAGCCGGTGCAGGGTGATCTCGCCGCGCTCCGGCGGCCACCACGGCACCCGGCCGGCGGCGTCCAGCGGCAGCGCCGCGATGGTCGCATCCGCGTGCGCCCAGGCGCGGTGCCAGAAGCCGATGATCTGCTCGCGGGACTCGTCGGCGGTGGCGTACATGTCCTCGTTGCGCTCGCCGCCATCCTCGATCCACGGCATCGGCTCGGGGAACGGGCGGCCGTACACCTCGCCGAAGTAGCCCACCGCCACGCTCGCCACGTGCTTGAGCAGCCCCAGCAGGTTCGTGCCGGTCGGCGTCAGCGGCCGCCGCACGTCCTGGTCGGAGAGCCCGTCGAGCTTCCACAGCAGCGCGTCGCGGGCGTCGCGCAGGTACTGGTGCAGGTCGTCCTTGTGGTCGGTCATGCGCGCAGCGTGGCACCGGGCACCGACGGGGCGCGCGTGAATTCCCGGTCGGTGGGCGTTCCGTCCCGCGGGCTGGTGGGCTGGCGAGCCGGTCAGCCGACGTGGACGTACCGCTGCATGCCGACCTGGCGGTGGTTGCCGACCGGGCACCAGAAGTCGTAGGTGCCGCGGGTCAGCGTGACGGTGAGATCGGCGGAGGCACCCGTCCGGACCGTGATCGTGCGCTTGTCCGCCACCCCCGGACCCTTGATCTCCAGCGCGTGCGGCGCGATCCCCCGGTTCACCGCGCGGAAGGTGTAGCGCCCCGGCGGGAGGTGCGCGGGCAGCTGCAGCCGGTAGTCGACCATCGTCACCAGCACGTGCCGGGCCGGCTGCTCGGCCGCGGCGGGCGCCGGTGGTGGCGCGGCCGGTGCCGCGCCGGCCGCGGACGCCCCGCCGCACAGCCCCGCGACCAGCGCCACCGTTCCCAGCAGCGCCGCCGTTCCCCTGCTCGCATCGTTCCCCCGCATCGGGCACCCCCTGCGCATCGGCGCGGACGACGGCCACCTCCCACGGTAGGGCCGCACCCGGCACGGTTCTCGCTGGTCGTGGCGGGCGAAATCCGAGAGACGTGGCGCACGCCACCGGGCTACCGTGCAGGCATGATCGACGAGGTCGCCCGCGCGCACGGTCTCGACGTGCGGATCGACGGGGTCGACGAGACCGGGTGGGACTTCCGGGTGCACTTCGCCACCGATGGCGACGGCAGCCGCTGGGTGCTGCGCGAACCTCGCCGCCCGGAGGTGGCCGAACGCATCCCGGTGGAGGCCCGGTTGTTGGCCGTGCTGCGCCCGCGGCTGCCGGTGGAGCTGCCCGAGTGGGAGATCACCGCCCCGGACCTGGTCGCCTATCGACGCCTGGCCGGGGAACCGCTGGCCTCCGACGATCCGATCGCGGTGGCGATGCCGCTGATCACGGCGAGCGAGGGGCACCTGGTGCGGCTCGGCGCGGTGATCGCCGCGCTCCACAGCACCCCGAGCGCCGAGGTAGCACCCACCGGCATCGAGATCGCCGGACCGGAAGCGCTGCGCACCGACGTCGCCGACCGGCTCGCCGCGGGGGTCGCCGAGCTGGCCGTACCGGAGCGCTGCGTGGACCGGTGGCGGCGGTGGCTCGACGACGACCGGTGCTGGCGGGGCGAGGGCGTACCGGTGCACCACGATCTCAGCCCCAACCACACGCTGGTGGACGGTTCGGGAATCCTCACCGGCCTGCTCGACTGGGCGGATGCCGGCGTCGACGACCCGGTGAGCGACTTCGTCGCCCCGCTCGCCGCGTTCGGCCCGAGAGCGCTGGACCGGCTGCTGGCCGCCTACCGCGCGGCGGGCGGGGACCCGGAACGGCCACGACGAGAGCACGTCGCGGCGCTCACCACGTTCCGTCGGACCGTCTCGCTGGGATTGCACGGACTGCGCACCGGGCAACGGCGATTCGTCGATCTCGCGCGCGGGCGCCTCACCTGCGCGGGCCGCTGACCTGCAAGATCGCCCCAACTGCGGGGGCGAGCCGGGTTAGGCTCGGGGTGTGGTCTCCAGTGCGCGCTCGGCCCGCGTCCGCGAGTCGGCGGGCAACCTACCGGTCGACGTCACCAGCTTCGTCGGCCGGCGGCACGAGATCACCCGGACGAAGCGGTTGCTCGCCGAATCCCGGCTGGTGACCCTCACCGGCCACGGCGGAGTCGGCAAGACGCGGCTGGCGTTGCGGGTGGCCTCCGGCATGCGGCGGATCTTCCGGGACAAGGCGTGGTGCGTCAGCCTGGAGGAGCTCCGCGACGGAACGCTGATCGCCGAAGCCGCCATCGAGCAGCTCAGCCTCGGCGGGCCGTCCTCCGGCACCGACGTGGACGCCGTCGTCGAACACCTCAAGCACCGCGAGATGCTGCTCGTCGTCGACAACTGCGAGCACGTCATCGAGGACGCCGCGCTGTTCGTCGACTCGGTGCTGCGCTGGTGCCCGGGGGTGCGGGTGCTGGCCACCAGCAGGCAGTCCCTCGGCGTGGCCGGGGAGGCGACCGTCGTCGTGCCGCCGCTGCAGATCCCCGACCTCGACGACCCGCCGCCTCCCGAGTCCTATGAGCAGTTCTCCTCGGTGCGGCTGTTCCTCGACCGCGCCCGCGCCACCGTGCCGGACTTCGAGGTCACCGAGGAGGACGGCGCGGTGCTGATGCGGCTGTGCGCGCGGCTGGACGGGAACCCGCTGGCCATCGAGCTCGCCGCGGTGCGGCTGCGGTCGCTGTCCCTGCACCAGCTGGAGGAGCGGCTGGTGGAGCGGTACCAGCTGCTCAGCGAAGGCCGCCGCGGCGCGCCCACCCGGCAGCAGAGCCTGCGCGCGCTGATCGACTGGAGCTACGAGCTGTGTTCCGAGCAGGACCGGGTCGCGTGGGCGCGGGTGTCGGTGTTCGCGGGCAGCTTCGGCCTCGCCGCGGCCGAGCACGTCGCCAGCGACGGGTTGAGCCGCGTCGACGTGCTCGGCGCGATGCACTCGCTGGTGGACCAGTCGGTCCTGGTGCGCGAGCAGGAGGGCGACGAGGTGCGGTTCCGGCTGCTGCACGCGCTGCGCGACTACGGGCAGGAACGCCTGGACGCCGCGGGCGAGCGGCAGCGGGTGCTGGGCCGCCACCGCGACTGGTACGCGGAGGTCGCCGAGCGGTTCGCCGCCGAATGGCTCGGCCCCGACCAGGTGTCGTGGGTGCGGGAGCTGCGGCTGGACCTGGACAACGTGCGGCTCGCGCTGGACACGGCCGCGCACCGGGAGGAGACCGCTCCGCAGGCGCTGCGGCTGGCGGCGCGGCTCACTCCGTTCTGGGGCATCCGGGGGCTCAACGGGGAGGCCCGGCACTGGTTGGAGACCGCGCTCGCGCACGTCCCGGCGGACTCCCCGGAGCGGTCCGAGGGGCTGCGGGCGAACGCCTGGTTCGCGCTGGTGCAGGGCGACGCGGCCACCGCGGAACCGCTGCTGGCCGAGGCCGCCGACCTCGCCGCCGAGCACGACGACGAGTTCGAGGTCGCCTACGTCACCCAGATCCGCGGCATGGCCGCGTTCTTCCACAACGACCTCGGCGAGGCGGAACGGCTGCTCACCGACGCGCTCGCCCGGTTCCAGGACCTGGCCGCGCCGCACGGCGAATGGTTCGGGTCGTTCGCGCTGGGGCTGGTCAAGGGGGTGCGCGGCGACCACGACGGCGGGATCGCGCTGCTGCGGGAGTGCATCGAGGCCACCACCGGGCGCGGCGAGCTGTTCTGGCGGTCCACTGCGTTGTGGGCGAGCGCCCACATCGAGATCCTGCGCGGCGCCTCGGCCCGCGCCGAGACCGCGGCGAAGGAGGCGCTGCGGTTGCAGCGCAGGCTGGACAACCGGCTCTCCAGCGCCTTCACCATGGACATCCTGGCGTGGATCGCGCACGGCCTCGGCCGCGACGAGCGGGCGGCGCGGCTGTTCGGGGCGGCCTCGGCGGTGTGGGACGCGGTCCGCGCAGCGCCCGAGTTCTACGCGAGCTTCCGCAACGCGCACGACGAGCACGAGCGCGGGACCCGGCAGGCCCTCGGCGACCGCGCCTTCCGGGAGGCCTACGACCGCGGCTACCAGATGTCGCCGGAGGCCGCGGTGGACTACGCGCTGGAGCTCAAGCGGGCTACCCGCAGCGTGGCGCCGGACGAGCTGTCGGCGACGACGCTGACCAAGCGGGAGCGGGAGATCGCCGAGCTCGTCGCGCAGGGCCGGACGAACAAGGAGATCGCGGAGTCGCTGGTGATCGCGCAGCGCACCGTGGAAGGCCACGTGCAGCACATCCTGACGAAGCTGGACTTCTCGTCGCGGGCCCAGATCGCGGGCTGGCTGGCGGGCCGCCGGGCCTGAGGGCTCCGCTCCACCCCCCGGCCGCGGCGGGGTGGTGGAGCCTCGGCGGGGGTCCTGCCGCGCTGGCCGGTCGTCGGCTCAGCGGCTCCGCCGCCGGCGGTCGAACGGGAGCGGGCGGGGCGACGTGATCCGTCTCGTGGTCGCCGCAGGTGTGGGCTTCAGCCGAGACGAGCGGGTCCTTGACGGGAGCGGCGGGTGGTCGGCAGGGTCGGGGCGGATCACGCTGGTGATTAGTCGAGCTCAGGGAATACCGGGCTTTGGTGCACGCGGAGTGACGACGTCCCGCGAATCGGTCGCTCCGATCTACCAAAGTAGGTACCTGCCTACGTGGAAACCGCGATGTAGGTACACGGCCGGTGATGGACGGTGGGTTCTCGTGAGTTCCCCCGACCACACCTTCCCCGAAGCCCTGCCCACCCCCGAGCGCAAGACTCCGGCGACGCTGCGGCGCCTGCAGGAGAAGACGGTCCCGCAGCTGCGCGAGTTGTGGAACGTCGGCACCGCCATCGGCCCGCACCGCCTCACCCCCCGGATGCGGACGGCCCAGATCGGTGCCGCGATCGTCGCCACCGGCGTGCTCAGCACCGTCCTCGGCGGATCCCCCGCCGAGGACCCCGCGGTCGAGCACGCCCCCCAGGTCCGCGCCGCTCCTGAAGCGGCTGCCGGGCACGTCCAGCCCGGACCGGTGAGTCCCCCGAACACCGGTCCCGGGCTGGACGGCGCGCCCACCGACCCCGTCGACGGCTGGATCAGCCAGGCCACCGCGGTCCTCGAAGCGAACGGCGTCCCCCGCGAGCAGATCGACCCGTCCGCGCTGCGCACGATCATCCTGCACGAGTCCGGTGGCGACCCGGCCGCGGCCAACGGCTGGGACTCGAACGCCGCGGCGGGCACCCCGTCGAAGGGCCTGATGCAGACGATCGACCCGACGTTCCACTCGTACGCGGTGCCGGGGCACCAGGACATCTGGAACCCGGTGGACAACATCGTCGCCGCCACCCGCTACTCCATCGACCGGTACGGCTCGATCTCGAACGTGCCCGGCGTGCAGGGCGTGAGCTCCGGCGGCTCGTACGAGGGCTACTGAGCGGTTCCGGTGGCGCGCCGTTCGGCGTCGAGGCTCTCCAGGGTGCCTTCGAACGCCTCCTCCACCAGTTCGCGCATCGCCGCTTCGGCGCGCGCCGGATCCCCGCCGCGGACGCACTCGGCGATCTCGCAGTGCAGCCGGAGCGCGACCGGCTTCGGGTGCTCCGGCATGAGGCCGCGGCCGGTCCGCCAGCGCAGGACCTCGCCGAAGACGTCCTCCAGCTGCGCGAACATCTCGTTGCCGGAGGCGGCCAGCACCAGCCCGTGGAAGGCGACGTCGGCCTCCAGGAAGGTCTCCAGGTCGCCGGCGCGGGCGGTGGCGACCATCCGCTCGGCGAGCGCGACCAGCCGGGCCGCCTGCTCGTGACCGGCGTTGCGGGCCGCGGCGGCCGCGGCGACCGGTTCGACCGCGGTGCGCAGCTCGGCCAGCGTGCGGACCTGCGCGGACCGATCCACCGCCAGCAGCCAGCGGATCAGCGCCGGGTCGAAGGTGTTCCACTCGGCGCGCGGGCGCACCACCACGCCGACGCGCTTGCGGCTGACCACCAGCCGGATCGAGGCCAGGGTGCGCACCACCTCGCGGGCGACGCTGCGGGAGATGCCGAACCGCTCCTCCAGCCCGTCGATCCGCAGCACGCTGCCCGGCGGGTGCACTCCCGCGCTGATCTCGTGGCCGAGCACGTCGACCACCTGCCCGTGCAATCCGCCGCTCACCGGGCTCCTTCCGTCGACGGCCCACTCTTCCAGCAACGCCCCGGAGGCCGCGGGCGCCTGACCGCACTATGCCGGTGACCCGGCTAACAGAGCCGACTTAATCGGTTCACCTGACCCAAAAGTCATACTTATTGGGGATCTACTCCTAGGCTGGGCCGCGACCGAGCTCAGCGAGGAGCCCCCATGCCATTGCCGCACCCGACCGCAGCCCTGCTCGCGCAGGCCCCGCCCGCAGCCTGGACCGGCCATGACACCCGCCTGCTGGCCGCCGCGGTCGCCGGCATCGCCGTCATCGTCCTGCTGATCAGCTGGGTGAAGCTGCACCCGTTCCTGGCGCTCGCGCTGGGCGCCACCACCCTCGGCGTCACCGCCGGGATGCCGTTCGCCGACCTCGTCGACACCTTCACCGAAGGGCTCGGCTCGACCGTCGGGGACGTGGGGCTGCTCGTCGCGCTCGGAGCCATGCTCGGCAGGCTGCTCACCGACACCGGCGGCGCCGAGCAGATCGTGGAGACCGTGCTCGCGCGCACCACCCGCCGCACCCTGCCGTGGGCGATGGTGTTCATCGCGGCGCTGCTCGGCCTGCCGATGTTCTTCGAGGTCGGCGTCGTGCTGCTGGTGCCGGTCGTGGTCATGGTCGCGGCCCGCTCCGAGCAGCCGATGCTGCGGATCGGGATCCCCGCGCTCGCCGGGCTGTCCATCCTGCACGGGCTGGTACCGCCGCACCCGGGGCCGCTGGCCGCGGTGGACGCGCTCGGCGTCGACCTGGGCACCACGCTCGCGCTCGGCATCGTGGTGGCCATCCCCACCGCCATCGTCGCCGGACCCGTGTTCGGCTCGTTCATCGCGAAGCGGGTCGAGCTGCCCGCCGCGTCCACGCTGCTCGGCAAGGCCCCCGGCCCGGACAGCGAGGGCAGGCGGCCCGGATTCGCGCTGTCGGTGCTGATGCTGCTGCTGCCGGTGCTGCTGATGCTCGGCAAGTCCGTCGCCGACCTGGCGCTGACCGAGGGCACGGGCGCCTACGCGGTGCTGGACACCCTCGGCACGCCGGTGGTGGCGCTGGCGCTGACCGTGCTGCTGGCCATGGGCACGCTCGGGCCGCGCTCCGGGATCGGGCGCGAGCGGCTCTCCGGCATCGTCGGCTCCTCGCTGCCGCCGGTCGCCGGGATCATCCTCATCGTCGGCGCGGGCGGCGGGTTCAAGGAGACCCTCGTCGAATCCGGCGTCAACACGATGATCACCGACCTGGCCGCGGGCGCCCACCTGTCGCCGCTGGTGCTGGCCTGGCTGATCGCCGTCGGCATCCGGGTCGCCACCGGTTCCGCGACCGTCGCCACCATCTCCGCCGCCGGGATGGTCGCGCCGCTGGTCGCCGGGCTGGACCCGGTGCACGGGGCGCTGGTCGCGCTGGCCATCGGATCCGGTTCGGTGTTCTTCTCGCACCTCAACGACGCCGGGTTCTGGCTCGTGAAGGAGTACTTCGGGATGACCGTCGGGCAGACCCTCAAGACCTGGTCGGCGATGGAGACCATCCTGTCCGTCGTCTCGTTCGCGGTGATCTGCCTCTTGGAGCTGCTGCTGTAGCCGGAGGGACCGCTCCCGCGGCCGGTATGATGGTTGGTCGGACTTTCGCCAGGGACGCATCGCACCCGTCCGGCACATCCGTCCGGCACATCACGGTTGAGCACGAGGTGGAACCAAGTTGTCCAATGCCCGAGCTGATCGGGAACCCGACCGCACCGACGACCTAGCCGCCGAGCAGCAGTACGTCTCGACGCTCTACGACAAACTCGACGAACTCCGCCGGGACGCCACGAAGCGGCTCACCGACACGCTGCGCGAAACCGGCGGGACGCCGCAGGCCCGGACCGAGCGCGACATCTCCACCACCATGTACACCGACAAGCTGACCCAGCTCAGCGCGGTCGAGCACGGGTTGTGCTTCGGGCGCCTGGACCTGGACAGCGACGAGGTCTTCCACATCGGACGGATCGGCCTGTTCGACGAGGAGCGGGAGTACGAGCCGCTGCTGATCGACTGGCGCGCCCCGGCGGCGCGTCCGTTCTACCTGGCCACCGCCGCCGCCCGCGAAGGCGTGTGGCGGCGCCGCCACCTGCGCAGCAAGTGGCGCACCGTGGTGGACCTCGAGGACGAGATCCTCGACCTGGACGCCGGCGAGCAGGGCAGCGACCTCGGCCTCGCCGGGGAGGCGACGCTGCTGGCCGCGCTCGACGCGCGCCGCACCGGCCAGATGGGCGACATCGTCGCCACCATCCAGGCCGAGCAGGACCGCATCATCCGCGCCCCCATGAACGGGGTGCTGGTGGTGCAGGGCGGGCCGGGCACCGGCAAGACGGCGGTCGCGCTGCACCGCGCCGCGTTCCTGCTCTACACCTACCGCGAGCAGCTGACCAAGCGCGGCGTGCTCGTGGTCGGGCCGAACTCGACGTTCCTGCGCTACATCGGGCAGGTGCTGCCGTCGCTCGGCGAGACCGGCGTGCTGCTGTCCACCGCCGGGCAGCTGTTCCCCGGCATCGACGCCACCGCCCTCGAACCGGCGGAGGCCGCGGAGATCAAGGGCCGCGGCGCGATGGTGCAGGTGCTGAACTCGGCCGTGCGGGACCGCCAGCGGGTGCCGCGGGAACCGATCGAGGTGCTGTTCGACCGGGAGCCGCTGACCATCGGCAAGAACCTCGTCTCGCACGCCCGCAGCCGCGCCCGCCGGTCCCGCAAGCCGCACAACCACGCCCGCAAGATCTTCCGCAAGGAGATGGTCTCCGGGCTGACCAGGCAGGTGGCCGACCGGCTCGGCCGGGACCTGTTGGACCGCCGCGACCTGGACGACATCGGCGCCGAGCTGCGCGCCGACGACGCGGTCACCGAGGTGCTCGACTCGCTGTGGCCGCAGCTGACGCCGCAGCAGCTCCTCGACGACCTGCTCAGCGTGCCGAAGCGGCTCACCACCGCCGCCCGCAAGCACCTCACCGACCAGGAGCGGCAACTGCTGCTGCGCGCGCCGGGGTCGGCGTGGACGCCCGCGGACGCCGCGCTGCTGGACGAGCTGGCCGAACTGCTCGGCGAGGACGACACCAAGGCCCGTGAGGAGCAGGCGCGGCAGGAGCGCGAGGAACTCGCCTACGCCCAGGGCGTGCTGCACATCATGGAGCAGGATGAGGAGATCGCCGACGAGGAACGGCTCCGCGTCTCCGACGTGCTCGACGCCGAACTGCTCGCGCAGCGCCACCGCACCCGCAGCGACCTCACCGCCGCCGAACGCGCCGCCGAGGACCGCACCTGGACCTTCGGGCACGTCATCGTCGACGAAGCCCAGGAGCTGTCCACGATGGCGTGGCGGGTGCTGATGCGCCGCTGCCCCAGCCGGTCGATGACGCTCGTCGGCGACATCGCCCAGACCGGGGCGCTCGGTGGCGCGGCGTCGTGGGACGAGGTGCTGTCGCCGTACGTGATGGACCGGTGGAAGCTCGCCGAGCTGACCGTCAACTACCGGACGCCCGCCGAGATCATGGCGGTCGCCGCGGACGTGCTCGACGAGCTCGACACCGACCTGGAGGCGCCGACCTCGGTGCGCACCAGCGGGCACGAGCCGTGGACGCGGCGGGTGCCGGCGGCCGAGCTGGCCGCCGAACTGCCGGACCTGGTGCGGGCCGAGCTCGCGGCCATCGAGGGCACCCTCGCGGTGCTGCTGCCGCCGGAACACCTCGCCGAGGTCGGTGGCCGCATCGCCGAGCAGGTGCCGGAGGCCGAGGTGGGCGCCCAGGAGGACGGCCTCGAAGCGCGGGCCGTGGTGCTCACCGTCGAGCAGGCGAAGGGGCTGGAGTTCGACTCGGTGCTGGTCGCCGACCCGGACCGGATCCTCGGCGAGTCGGCGCGCGGGCTCAACGACCTGTACGTGGCCCTGACCCGCGCCACCCAGCGCCTCGGCGTGGTCCACACCGGCGATGCCCTCCCGGACGTCCTGGCGGGGCTCGGCGGGGAGTGATCCCCGCGGCGGGGGGGCCCCCCGGGCCGCCGCCGACCGCCCTCAGCTCCCCGAGCGCTTGCGTGCGCGGTCGGCCGCCGCGACCTCGATCGCTTCGTCCAGCGACCGGCGGAACACCGCGATCTCGTTGCCGCTCAAGCGGAAATGGGCTTCGCCGTCCGGCAGCCGCAGTTCGACGTCGCCCGCGATGACACCGATCTCGCACATCGCGACGTCCGCCGAGTCGGCCGAGCAGCGGCACAGCCACTCGCGCTGCGGCTCGTCGTCGATTCCCGGAACAAGGGTCGTCATGGTCAGCTCCTCGCTATAGATGTACTTCTATTTCGCCTCCTTGATCTTGATCGGTCAATAGATGTCCATCTATCGTTTGATCAATGCCCGAATGAGTCGGCACGGTAGCGTTCCAGTAGCAGCGCGTGACGAATCGAGGGAGAGGCCATGCCGACCAGCTACGGACTCGTGGCCGACGTCCTCCGACGCAAGATCATCTCCGGCGAGTACGCCCCGGACACCACGCTGCCCAAGCAAGCGGATCTGGCGGCGTCGTTCGAGGTCAACCTCGGTACCGTGCGCCGCGCCATCGCACTGCTGGAAGCCGAAGGCCTCGTCACCCCGATCCGGCGACGCGGAACGGTCGTCCGGTCCCAGCCACCGATGCGGCGGCTCGGCGCGGAGCGCTACGCGAAGAGCAAGTGGAAGCACGGCGACGTCGTCGCCTTCGCCGCCGACCGCGAAGCCTCGGGCAGGACGTGGCAGGCGACCGACCAGAGCAACGCCGTGCGCCGGACCGGAGCCGACGAGGACACCGCCGAAGCCCTCGGAATCGAACCCGGCACCGAGGTGTACGAACGCGCTCGGCTGGTCACCGACCGGCGCACACCCACGCACACGCTGACCAGCTACTACCGCGTCGAAGACGTGGCGGGAACGGCGTTGGTCGCCCCCACCGCCGGACCGGCCGGACGCGGCGGCGGATTCGCCGTCCTCACCGCGCAGGGCCTGGAACCCGATCGCATCACCGAATCGGTGCACGCGCGCATGCCCACACCGGACGAGATCGCCATGCTCGAACTCCCCGCGGGCGAACCCGTGATGATCCTCGAACGGATAGTCACCACCGCCGAAGACCGCCCGGTGGAATTCGCCCGCGGGGTGCACGCGGCCAGCCGATTCCACTGGTCGTACACGTTCACGATCCCGGACTGATCTCGACGAGGGGGACTCCAGTGGTACCGACCGAATTGCTCGCCGACGTGCGGACGTTGTGGGACTACCACGACCTGCGGCACGAGCCGCGCCGGTGCGACGTGGGCGTGGGGCTCGGCAGCCACGACCTCGGGGTCGCCACCCGCACCGCCGAGCTGTACCACGAGGGCTGGTTCCCGCGGATCGTGTTCACCGGCGCCAACGCGCCCACCACCGTCGAGCGGTTCCCGCGCGGCGAGGCGGTGCACTTCCGGGAGCACGCGCTGGAACTCGGCGTGCCCGACGCGGCCATCACCGTGGAGCCGGCCGCCACCAACACCGGCGAGAACATCGACCTCACCCGCGCGCTGCTGGCCGAGCAGGGCCTGCTGCACGCCACGATCACGCTGATCTCCCGCCCGTACCAGCAGCGCCGCGCGCTCGCGACGGCGCAACGGCGGTGGCCCGAGGCGGAGTTCCGCTGCGCCGCGACCCGGCAGTCGCTGGCGGACTACGTCGAGAGCATCGGCGACCCGGACCGGGTGATCACCATGCTGGTGGGCGACACGCAGCGCATCACCCGCTACGCCGAGCTCGGGTTCGCCGCCCCGCAACCCGTGCCCGCCGAGGTGCACGAGGCCTACCTGCGGCTCGTCGAAGCGGGGTACACCGGCCGGCTCATCCCGAGCTGAGGCCGACCGAGGACACCGGCCACAGGCGGTAGCCGGTCCAGCCGTCCTGCTGGACCACCCACTTCGCCGGAACGCCCGGGTTGACCCCGCCCTGCGGCCACACCGTCAGGTAGGTGGCGGTGCTGCGCTCGTCCTCGGGCTTGCGCAGGGTGCGCGCCGAGACCCCGGCGACGGCCCGGGGAGGGAGCTTGAAGATCATCCGGCTCGCGCGTGGCCGGTTCGGCGGGAAGATCCCGTGAACCGGCCCACGCGAAAAGCCGTGCGGTGCAGGGCGAATCGTGCGAAACCGCCGCGAACGGATCAGACCGCGAGCGGCAGCGCCGTCGGGTGCACCGGCGACGGCAGATCGGAAGCGCCGGTCAGGTGCGCGTCCACCGCGTTCGCCACCGAGCGGCCCTCCGCGATCGCCCACACCACCAGCGAGGCGCCGCGGTGCGCGTCACCGCACACGAACACGCCCGGCGCCGAGGTCTCCCAGCCCGAGCCGCAGCCGATGGTGCCGCGCCCGGACAGCTCGATGCCGAGCCCGTCCAGCAGCGGCATGTGCTCCACGCCTTCGAAGCCGATCGCGAACAGCGCCAGGTCGCACGGCACCTCCTCGGCTTCCGCGGACACCGGCACCACCTGCCGCCTGCCGTCGGCGTCCCGCTCCACGCGCACCTCGCGCAGCCGCACCGCGCGCACGTGGCCCTCGTCGTCGCCGACGAACTCCTCCACGGCGACCGCGAACTTCCGCTCGCCCGCTTCCTCGTGCGCCGGGTAGGTGCGCAGCACGTACGGCCAGGTCGGCCACGGCGACAGGTCGTCGTCGCGACGCGTCGGCGGCTGCGGGTACTGGTCGAGCTGGGTCACGCTCAGCGCGCCCTGCCGGGTCGCGGTGCCGTAGCAGTCGGCGCCGGTGTCGCCGCCGCCGATGACGACGACGTGCTTGCCGTGCGCGGAGAGCGGGGTGGGGCCGTCGCCCTCCACCTCGCGGTTGGCGGGCACCAGGTGCTCCATCGCCAGGTGCACGCCGGTCAGCTCGCGGCCCGGCACGGTGCGGTCGTCGCGGCCGCGCAGCGCGCCCACCGCGAGCACCACGGCGTCGTGCCCGGCCCGCAGCTGCTCCACGGTCAGGTCCACGCCGACCTCGCAGCCGGTGACGAACTTCGTGCCCTCGGCGCGCATCTGGGCCAGCCGCCGGTCCAGGACGGACTTCTCCATCTTGAACTCGGGGATGCCGTAGCGGAGCAGGCCGCCGATGCGGTCGTCCCGCTCGTACACCGTCACCTCGTGCCCGGCGCGGGTCAGCTGCTGGGCCGCGGCCAGCCCCGCCGGGCCGGAGCCGACGACGGCGACCCGGTTGCCGGTGTGCGATTCGGGCGGGCTCGGGTGCACCTGGTCCTGGTCCCAGGCGACCTCCGCGATGGTCTCCTCGACGCGCTTGATCGTCACCGCGCCACCGGCGTCCGGGGAGATCGCCAGCACGCACGCCGCCTCGCACGGGGCGGGGCACAGCTTCCCGGTGAACTCCGGGAAGTTGTTCGTCGCGTGCAGCCGGTCGCTCGCCCGGTCCCACTGGCCGCGGCGCACCTGGTCGTTCCACTCCGGGATGAGGTTGCCCAGCGGACAACCCGCGGAACCCGAGTGGCAGAAGGGGATTCCGCAGTCCATGCAGCGCGCGGCCTGCGTGGACACCTCCGCCTTCTGGTCCGAAGTGGACAGCGCGGCGTAGACCTCGCGCCAGTCGCCGAGCCGCTCGTCGTACGGGCGCTTGGGCGCCTCGGCCCGGGAGAACTTCAGGAAACCCTTCGGGTCAGCCACGGGACGCCTCCATGATCGCCTCTTCCACGTCGCGGCCCTCGGAGCGGGCCAGCCGCATCGCCTCCAGCACCCGCGCGTAGTCGCGGGGCATGATCTTCGAGAACGCCGCGGAACGCCGCGTCCAGTCCCCCAGCAGCGACGCCGCCACCGTGGAACCCGTGAGCTCGTGGTGGCGCCGGACCACCTCGTGCAGCCACTTCAGGTCCTTCGCCGTCGGCTGCTGCACGTCCACCATCGCCGTGTTCACCCGAACCGGGTCGAGGTCGAGCACGTAGGCGATGCCGCCGGACATGCCCGCGGCCACGTTGCGCCCGGTGCCGCCGAGCACCACCGCGCGCCCGCCGGTCATGTACTCGAAGGCGTGGTCTCCCGCGCCCTCGGCGACCGCGGTGGCCCCCGAGTTCCGCACGCAGAACCGCTCCCCGACCTGGCCGCGCAGGAACAGCTCGCCGGAGGTGGCGCCGTAGCCGATCACGTTGCCCGCGATCACCTGGTCCTCGGCGGCGAACGCCGAATCCCGGTGCGGGCGCACCACGACGCGGCCGCCGGAGAGACCCTTGCCGACGTAGTCGTTCGCGTCGCCGACCATCTCCAGCGTCACGCCCGGCGGCAGGAACGCACCCAGCGACTGCCCGGCCGAGCCCTCCAGCTCCACCCGGATCGTGTCGTCCGGCAGGCCCGCGCCGCCGTAGCGGCGGGTGACCTCGGCGCCGAGCAGGGTGCCGACGGTGCGGTTGACGTTGCGCACCGGCAGCCGCAGCCGCACCGGGTGCGCGTCCTCCAGCGCCGCCTCGGCCAGCTGGATCAGCGTGCGGTCCAGGGCGTGGTCGAGGCCGTGGTCCTGCTCGCGGACGCGGCGGCGCACCGCCGAGTACGGGGTCTCCGGCTCGGCGAACAGCGGCGTCAGGTCCAGGCCGGTGGCCTTCCAGTGCTCCACCGCCTCGTCGGTGCGCAGCGCGCCGACCTGGCCGATCGCCTCGTCCAGCGTGCGGAAGCCCAGCTGCGCCAGGTGCTCGCGGACCTCCTCGGCGACGAACTCGAAGAAGTTGACCACGTGCTCGACCTGGCCGTTGTAGCGCTTGCGCAGCTCCGGGTTCTGGGTGGCCACGCCCACCGGACAGGTGTCCAGGTGGCAGACGCGCATCATCACGCAGCCCTCCACCACCAGCGGCGCGGTCGCGAAGCCGTACTCCTCGGCGCCGAGCAGCGCGGCGACCACCACGTCGCGGCCGGTCTTCATGCCGCCGTCGACCTGCACGGTGATCCGGTCCCGCAGCCCGTTGAGCAGCAGCGTCTGCTGCGTCTCGGCGAGCCCGATCTCCCAGGGGGTTCCCGCGTGCTTGAGCGAGGTCAGCGCCGCCGCACCGGTGCCGCCGTCGTGCCCAGACACCAGCACCACGTCCGCGTGCGCCTTGCTCACGCCGGCCGCGACCGTGCCCACGCCGACCGAGCTGACCAGCTTCACGTGCACCCGCGCCCGGTCGTTGGCGTTCTTCAGGTCGTGGATCAGCTGCGCCAGGTCCTCGATCGAGTAGATGTCGTGGTGCGGCGGCGGCGAGATCAGCCCGACGCCGGGCGTGGAGTGCCGCGTCTTCGCGATCCACGGGTACACCTTGTGCGCGGGCAGCTGGCCGCCCTCGCCGGGCTTCGCGCCCTGCGCCATCTTGATCTGCACGTCGGTCGCGTTGACCAGGTATTCGCTGGTGACGCCGAAGCGGCCGGAGGCGACCTGCTTGATGCCGGAGCGCCGCTCGTCGTCGTAGAGCCGGTCGGCGTCCTCGCCGCCCTCGCCGGAGTTGGAGCGGCCGCCGATGCGGTTCATCGCGATCGCCAGCGTCTCGTGCGCCTCCGCCGAGATCGCGCCGTAGCTCATGCCGCCGGTCGCGAACCGCTTCATGATCTCCGAGATCGGCTCGACCTCGTCGATCGAGATGGGGGCCCGGCCGCTGTCGAACTTGAACATGCCGCGCACCGTGCCGCCCTTGCGGGCCAGCCGGTCGCACTCGGCGGTGTACTCGCGGTACGCCTCGACCTTGCGGGTCTTCGTGGCGTGCTGCAGCAGGAACACCATCTCCGGGGAGAACAGGTGCAGTTCGCCTTCGCGCCGGTACGAGTACTCGCCGCCGACCTCCAGCCTGCGGTGCGCCCGGTCCGTCGGGTTGTCCGGGTAGGCGCGGCGGTGCCGCTGCGCGACCTCCTCGGCCAGCGCGTCCAGCTCGACCCCGCCGAGCTGGGTGCCGGTGCCGGTGAAGTACTCGGCGACCAGTTCCTTCGACAGGCCGACGGCCTCGAAGATCTGCGCGGCCGTGTAGGCGCCGACGGTGGAGATGCCCATCTTCGACATCACCTTCAGCACGCCCTTGACCAGCGCCTGCACGTAGTTGCGGATCGCCACCCGCGGCCGGATCCCGGTGATCTGGCCGGTCGCGATCATGTCCTCGATCGTCTCGAAGGCCAGGTACGGGTTGACCGCGGCGGCACCGAAGCCGAGCAGCGCGGCGATGTGGTGCACCTCGCGGGCGTCCCCGCTCTCCACCACCAGGGCCACCTTCAGCCGCTCCTTGGTGCGCACCAGGTGGTGGTGCACCGCGGAGACCAGCAGCAGCGACGGGATCGGCGCCATCCGGTGGTCCGAATCCCGGTCGGAGAGCACTAGTACCCGAGCGCCCGCGCGAATCGCCTCGGAGGCCTCCTCGCGCACCCGTTCGACCGCCTCCGCCAACGCCGCGCCACCGCCGTCGGCCTCGTACAGGCCGGACAGCACGGTGCAGGCGAAACCGGGCAGATCGCCGTCGGAGTTGATGTGGATGAGCTTCGCCAGCTCGTCGTTGTCGATCACCGGCGTCGGCAGCACCACGTGCCTGCACGAGGCCGCGACCGGCTCCAGCAGGTTCTGCTCCGGGCCCATCACCCGCGCCACCGAGGTGACGATCTCCTCCCGGATCGCGTCCAGCGGCGGGTTCGTGACCTGCGCGAAGTGCTGCACGAAGTAGTCGTAGAGCAGCCGGGAGCGCTGCGAAAACGCGGCCTGCGGGGTGTCCGAGCCCATGGAGCCCAGCGGTTCTCCCCCACCGGAGGCCATCGGCGCCAGCAGCAGCGACAGCTCCTCCTCGGTGTAGCCGAACGTCAGCTGGCGGCGCACCACCGACTCGTGGCTCTGCACCACGTGCTCGCGGTCCGCGAGCTGCCCCAGGTTCAGCTGACCCGCGTGCAGCCACTCCTCGTAGGCGTGCTGCTCGGCGAGCTCGGTCTTGATCTCGTCGTCGTCGACGACGCGGCCCTGCTCGGTGTCGATCAGGAACATGCGGCCCGGCTGCAGCCGGCCCTTCGCGACGATCTCCGCCGGGTCCAGGTCGAGCACCCCGGACTCGCTGGCCAGCACCACCCGGTCGTCGGAGGTGCGCCACCAGCGCGCCGGGCGCAGCCCGTTGCGGTCCAGCACCGCGCCCACCAGGGAACCGTCGGTGAAGGTGACGCAGGCCGGGCCGTCCCACGGCTCCATCAGGCCCGCGTGGAAGCGGTAGAACGCCTTGCGCTTCGGGTCCATCTCGGCGTGGTTCTCCCACGCCTCCGGGATCATCATCAGCACCGAGTGCGGCAGCGAGCGCCCGCCCAGGTGCAGCAGCTCCAGCACCTCGTCGAACGAGGCCGAGTCCGAGCCGTCCTCGGCGCAGATCGGGTACAGCCGGGACAGGTCGCCCGGGATCACGTCGGACTCCAGCAGCGCCTCCCGGGACCGCATCCGGTTCCGGTTCCCGCGGATCGTGTTGATCTCGCCGTTGTGCGCCATGTAGCGGAACGGGTGCGCCAGCGGCCACGACGGGAAGGTGTTCGTGGAGAACCGGCTGTGCACCACCGCGATCGCCGAGACCAGGCGCTCGTCGGTGAGGTCCGGGAAGAACAGCGGCAGCTGCTCGGTGGTCAGCATGCCCTTGTAGACGAAGGTGCGCGCCGACAGCGACGCGAAGTACAGCTCGGCGCCCTCCCGCGCGGACTCCCGCTCGGCGCGCTTGCGCAGGCAGAACGCCAGCCGGTCCAGCTCCAGCCCGGCCTGCCCGGCGGAGCCCTCGACCAGCAGCGTCGCGAAGTGCGGCATGCACTCCAGCGCGGTGGTGCCCACCCCGGCGGCCTCCGGTGCGATCGGCACCTCCCGCCAGCCCAGCACGCGCAGGTCCTCTTCGATCGCGATGCGCTCCACCAGCGCCACCGCCGCGGCGCGCAGCTCGGGATCGGCGGGCAGGAACGCGATGCCCGCCGCGTAGCGCGCGCGGCCGGCCGCATCCGGTTCGGGCAGGTCGAAGCCCGTGCAGGAGCGCAGCAGCTCGTCCGGCAGCTGCAGCAGCACCCCGGCGCCGTCACCGCTGGTCGGTTCCGCGCCGGCGGCCCCGCGGTGGTCGAGATTCGCCAGCGCGGTCATCGCATCGGACACGATGCCGTGCGAGCGGCGCCCCTGGACGTCGGCCACCATGGCGACCCCGCAGGAATCGTGCTCGGAAGCGGGGTCGTACAGACCCTGAGCGGCGGGAAAGGCAGAGAAGACCACTGCGCAAACCTCCCTCGTCGGTACTCGTGCGGAAAGACCACCGCGCACTCGCGTTGATCTCTTCTGGGCACGGGACGACGCTGGCCCGCGTGGGCGTCCGGCGCTGGACGGGTGGTCGGCCGAGCCGGGCAGCGGCACCGCACTCGGCGAAACGAGACCTTCGGCGGCCGAACCGGGCACCGGTGGCGACCGGGCTCGTGGGACTCGGTCCCGCAGGCGGCGCGGAACCGGGGAAGGCCACGAGCGCCTGGGATCGCGACCCCGGATTGAGACCGCAACCCAGGATTGAGACCGCGACCCCGGATTTCGACGAACCTTAACAAGCACGATACCCGGCAGCAGCACCGCAAGTCAGCTCTCGGCCCGCGTGAATATTCCGACGTCCGACCGAACCGCGTCAACCCCGCGGGCCCGCGGAACCCCTGGGCACCCGGCAACCGGGCAGGACGATCAGCTCCTGGTACCTTTCCAGCTCGGGGCGCTCGCGGCAGCGAATTCCGGTGCGTTCGCGCGGGCGTCGCCGTCCGCCACCGCACCCGGTGCGCACCCGTGGCGCACCGGCCCGACCACGAGGACGCCATGCTCGGGTTCCGCCGCCTCCCCGCCCTGCTGCTGACCGTGCTGGCCCTGCTGTTCGCAGGCACCGCGTGCGCCACGCGCACGCCCTCCCCGGCACCCGAAGCCCCCGTCGAGGACCCGGCGGCCGCGTTCCCCGCGAAGATCGTGCGCGCCGGCCAGGAACCGATCACGCTGCCCCAGCAGCCCAAGCACATCGTGTCGCTGAGTCCCACCGCCACCGAATCGCTCTACGCCATCGGCGCGGGCGACCAGGTGGAGGCCGCCGACCGGTCCTCCTCCTTCCCCGCCGACGCCCCCCGCACCGAGCTGAACGCGCTCAGCAGCGACGCCGCGGCCGTCGCCGGGCACGACCCGGACCTGGTGATCGCGCCCGACGGCGCCGGGAAGCTCGTCGAGGGGCTGCGCGAGCTGGAGATCCCGGTGCTCGTGACGCCCGCCGCGACATCGCTGGACGACGCCTACGCGCAGATCGAGACCCTCGGCCAGGCCACCGGGCACAGCAGGCAGGCGCGGGACGTCACGGCCCGGATGCGCGCCGACATCGCGAAGATCGTCGCCGACACGCCGAAGGCGCCGGAACCGCTGACCTACTTCCACGAGCTCAGCCCCGACTTCTACACCGCCACCTCGCGCAGCTTCATCGGCGACGTCTACGGCCTGTTCGGGCTCCGCAACATCGCCGACGACGCCGAGGGCGAGTACCCGCAGCTCGCGCAGGAGCGGATCGTGCAGGCCGACCCCGACCTGATCTTCCTCGCCGACTCGAAGTGCTGCGGCGCCACCGCGGACGCCGTCGCCGCCCGCCCCGGCTGGGACACCCTCACCGCCGTGCGGGAGCGCCGCGTCGTGACCCTCGACGAGGACGTCGCCGGGCGCTGGGGACCGCGCGTGGTCGACCTGGTGCGCGCGATCTCCGACTCCGTGTCCCGCGCCCAGCGGCCCTGAGCCGGGTGCGCGGCACGACGCGGCTGCGGCCCGTCCCGCTGCTGGCGGGCGTCGCGGCGCTGTTGCTGGCGCTGCTGGTCTCGGTGCTGCTCGGCGCCGCCGAGCTCGGCTGGACGCGGGTGCTCGCGGAGATCGGCGCGCAGCTCACCGGCGGCCACTCCCCGCTGTCCGAGCGGGAAGCGGCGATCCTGTGGCGGCTGCGGGTGCCGCGCGCGGTGCTCGGGGCGCTCGTCGGGGCCGCGCTCGCCGTGTCCGGCGCCGCCTTCCAGGGCGTGTTCCGCAACCCGCTCGCCGACCCGTACCTGCTCGGCGCGGCCAGCGGGGCGGGGCTCGCCGTCACCCTCGTGATCACCGTGCTGCCGGGCGCCGCCGGGGTACCCGGGGCCGCGCAGGCCGCCGCGTTCGCCGGTGCGCTCGGCGGCGTCGCCACCACCTGGCTGCTGGGCCGCGCCGCGGGCGGCGGGGCCGCGACGCTCGTGCTCGCCGGAGTCGCCGTCGGCGCGTTCCTGTCCGCCGGGCAGACCTTCCTGCAGCAGCTGCGGCTGGAGAGCCTGCAGCAGGTCTACATGTGGATCCTCGGGCGGTTGAGCACCGCGGGCTGGGGAGACGTGCTGCTGGTGCTGCCGCTGCTCGTGGTCTCCGGCGGGGTGCTGTGGGCGTGCGCCCGGCTGCTCGACGTGCTCGGCACCGGCGATGAGGAGGCCGCCTCGCTGGGCGTGCACCCCGGCCGGGTCCGCGCCGTCGTGCTGCTCGCCGCCTCGCTGGCCACCGCCGCCGCCGTGTCCGTCGCCGGGCTCATCGGGTTCGTCGGGCTCGTCGTCCCGCACCTGGTCCGGCTCGCCTTCGGCGGCGGCAACCGGATCGTGGTGCCGCTGTCGCTGCTGTTCGGCGGGGCGTTCCTGGTGCTCGCCGACGTGCTCGCGCGCAGCGTCCTCGCCCCCGCCGAACTGCCCATCGGGGTGATCACCGCGTTCACCGGCGCGCCGTTCTTCGCGCTGCTGCTGCACCGGAGCAGGCGCGCATGACCGAGCTGCGGGTGCGCGACCTGACCGCCGGGTACCGGCGGCGCACCGTGCTGACCGGGGTGTCGGCGCAGGTGCCCGCCGGTGGCTGGCTCGCCGTCATCGGGCCCAACGGGTCCGGGAAGTCCACGCTGCTCAAGGCCGTAGCCGGGCTGCTGCCGCACCGGGGGGACGTGCTCGTCGGCGGCAGGCCGCTGCACCGGGCGGGTCGCCGCGAACGGGCCCGGCTGCTGGCCTACTCGCCGCAGAGCCCGCAACTGCCGCCCGGGCTCACCGTCACCGACTACGTGCTGCTCGGCCGCACCCCGCACCTCGGACCGCTCGGGCGGGAAGGGCGCGGCGACCTCGCCGTGGTCGAGCACGTCGTCGAACGGCTCGACCTGGCCGGGCTGGCGCGGCGGCCGCTGGCGGAGCTGTCCGGGGGCGAGCGGCAGCGGGCCGTGCTCGGGCGGGCGCTGGCGCAGCGGTCCGGGGTGCTGCTGCTGGACGAACCGACCACGGGCCTCGACCTCGGGCACGCGCAGGCGCTGCTGGACCTGGTCGACGAGCTGCGGCGCGAACTGGGCACCACCGTCGTCACGACGCTGCACGACCTGACCATCTCCGCGCAGTACGCCGATCGGCTGCTGCTGCTCGCCGACGGCCGCACCGCCGCGCACGGACCGCCCGCCGAGGTGCTCACCCCGGCGGTGCTCACCGAGCACTACGACGCGCGGGTCGTGGTGCTCACCGCTCCCGACGGAACACCGGTGATCGCGCCGGTGCGGGTGCGGAGCGGCTGACCTCTCCGGGGCAGGTGGTGCTCGTCGGCGGCACCGCTGCCCTGGAACGGGCGATCCGCTCGTACGACGACCGGGGGGGGGCCGGGGGGGGGGGGGGGGGGGGGGGGGGCGCGGGGGGGGGGGCATGGTACTGCGGCGGGGGATGCAGGGGCGAGATCAACGAGGGGG
>NZ_JAIUKB010000142.1:0-22015 GCF_020176785.1 Saccharopolyspora sp. 6V
CCCGCAGCCCGCACGCCCTGCCGACGAACGAAGCAGCGACCACCTGATCACCCGCGAGTCCCCAGCAGCGTTCCCCCCGGGGCCGGCGACCCCGCCCGCAGCGGGAAAACGATCCCGCAGCGAGGAGGGCGCTGAGGTTCCGCCACCCCAGAGCTGCGCAGCAGGAGCGGAGGGATCTCACCGATCGTTGGTCAGCGGGAGCGGGCCCGTCTCCAGCAGCGCCCGGAACTCCCGCGCCGGCATCGGCCGCGAGAACAGCCACCCCTGGTAGGCGTCCACCCCCACCCCGGCCAGCACGTGGAACTGGGTCGCGGTCTCCACGCCTTCGGCGACGCACAACCGCCCCATGGCCCGCGCCATCCCGACGACGGCCTGCGCCACGGCGAAGTCGGAGGGGTCGCCGCCGACGCCGGCCACGAACCGCCGATCCACCTTGATGATCTGCGCGGGCAGGTCCTTGAGCCGCGCCAGCGAGGAGTAGCCGGTGCCGAAGTCGTCCACCGCGAACCGGACGCCGCGCGCGACGAGCTCCCCCATCGCCTGCCGGGTGCGGGACGGCAGGTCGACCAGCGCGGTCTCGACGAGTTCGAGCACCACCCGGTTCCAGTCGAGCCCGCATTCGGCGACGGTGTCGGCGACGACGTCCACGAAGTCGGCGCCCCCGGGCACGAGCCCGGCGAGGTTCACCGCGATCCCGACCTGGCGCCCGTTCGGCACCGGCCAGGTGGAGGCTTCGCGCAGCGCGGTGCGCAGCACCCACCGGTCCAGCTCGCGCAGCAGGTCGCCCTGCTCGGCGACGGGCAGGAACGCGTCCGGGCTGAGCAGCCCGCGGTCCGGGTGCGGCCAGCGCACCAGCGCCTCGGCGGTGAGCACGGTGCCGTCGGAGGCCACCACCGGCTGGTAGTGCAACGTCAGCCCGTCGTTGTTCAGCGCTTCCCGCAGCTGCCCTTCGAGGTGCAGCTGCCGGTCCGCGGAGGCCATCAGCGCCGGACTGGCCAGCGACACCTTGCCCGCGCCGCGCCGCTTCGCCTCGAACATGGCGGCGTCGGCGAACCGCAGCAGGTCCTCCCCGCCGGAACCACCACCGCTGGGCACCGCGGCCCCGATGGACGCCGACACCCGGATCAGCTGCCCGTGCACCGGCACCGCGGTGCGCAGCAGCCCGGACACCCGGGTGGCGAGCGAGTCGAGCCCGCCGACGGTGGCGATGTCGGAGCAGATGATGAGGAACTCGTCACCGGAGAGCCGCGCCGCGGTGCAGCCTTCGGGCAGCCCGCCTTCGAGCCGCCGCGCCAACGCCACCAGCAGCTCGTCGCCCGCGTCGTGGCCGAGCGAGTCGTTGACCCGCTTGAAGTTGTCGATGTCGCAGAACAGCACCGCGACCCCGGCCGGATCGGAGCTGCCGAGCAGGGTGCCGAGCAGCTCCTTGACCGCGGCCCGGTTCGGCAGCCCGGTCAGGTCGTCGTGGGTGGCCTGGTAGCGCAGCGCTTCGGCGGCACGGCGGCGTTCGGTGATGTCCTGGAACACCACGAGCCAGAACCGGGTGCCGTCGTCCTGCACCGACAGCGCGACGTGCAGCTCGCAGTACACCGGTTCGCCGTCGGAGCGGATCAGCAGCCGCTGCGGCACCTTCCGCCGCCCGGCGCGGGACGAGGCGCTCTCGTCGGAGGCGGCGCGCAGCCCCGAATCACGCTCGTCCGGGTGCGTCATCTGCCGCGCGCTCATCCCGCGCAGCTGCTCCAGCCGGTAGCCGAGCAGGTCGCACAGCGCGTCGTTGGCGTCGACGAGGTGCTCGTCCTGGTCGAACAGGCCGATACCGACGGGCGTGACGGCGACCAGATCGGTGAACCGCTGCGTGGACCGCTCGATCCGGGTCAGCGCGGTGCGCTGCTCGGTGACGTCCTGCGCGGTGCCGACGAGCACCATCCGGCCGTCGGGGTCGCGGATGGCGGTGCCGTGGGCACGCAGGGTGCGGATGGCGCCGTCGCGGCGCACGAAGCGGTGCTCGACCTCGACGGGCTCGAAGCACTGGGACAACCCGCGCCAGGCCTCGTCGACGCGGTCCCGGTCCTCGGGGTGCACGCCCTGCAGGTAGCTCTCGTAGCTGGTGGCCTCGCCGGGCAGGTGCCCGCAGATCTCGCGCATCATCTCCGACAGCTGGGTGATGCCGGTGGCGGCGTCCCATTCCCAGGTGCCGAGGCGCGCGGCCCGCTGCGCGTCGTGCAGCTTGCGGCGCTCGTCGCGCAGCTGCCGTTCCAGCAGCCGCTGCTCGGTGACGTCCTGCACGGTGCCTTCGATGCGTTCGACCCGGTCGGCGGCGTCGCGTTCGACCCGGCCGGTGCACAGGAAGACGCGGTCGGTGTGGTCGCGCAGTTCGACCTCGACGAGCTTGCCGACGGGCGCGGCGCGCAGCCGGGCCCCGAAGTCCTCGGCCTTCGGCTGGTCGTCGGGCCGCACCGCGACGATCATGTTGACGCCGTCGAAGGCGTCCTCGGTGCCGCTGGCGTGGAAGAGCTCCTTGAGCACCGGGCTGTGGTACATCTGCCCGGTCTCGGGATACACGCTCCAGCTGCCGACCTTCGCGATGCGCTGCGCCTCGATGAGCCGGGCGCGTTCGTCGGCGATCTCCGCGCCGGAGGCGGCGGCGTCCTCGGGCAGCAGGTCGCGCACGTCCACCAGCACGGTCACCCGCAGCGACGGGTCCCGCGGCGAGGGCCAGCTCAGCACCCGCACCGCGATGTCGCGGGCTCCGCGCAGCAGCGACACCGATCCGGCGCGCACCACGAGTTCACCGAGCCGCGAACCGAGCAGCTCGGCCGCGTCGGCGACCCCGGCCAGCCGCACGGCCTGCTCGGTGACCCGCAGGACCGTGCCGTCCGCGGCGCTGAGCATCGCGGGTGCGTCGGGTAATCCCGCGTCGTCGAGCGAGCCCGCCGCCCCGTCCGCCGCCGGTTCCGTCACGCCTCTCGCCCCGGAAGCGGGCGTTCCGTCGTACCGATCGGTCACCAGCACCCCTCCTGCGTAGCGGCCACGTTCACCGGGCACACGACCGAAGACCGACCATCCCGCACGTGATCGGCACCACAGCGAGTTACGGACCTGACCTTACCGGCACGGACTCCGCAGCGAACCGCTGGTCGCCCTTCGATCGGTACCACCCGCGCGTGTGACGACGGGCACCGGCTGTCATGACGCGAACGCCGCGGGCGAAGCCCACCGGACAGACCACTGGGGCGCCCCCCCCCCGGGGCGCCCCAGTGGTCCGGATGTCCGATCCCCGCGGCGGGATCAGGCGGTGGCGACCCCGTCCGCGCGGGCCGCCGCGGCGACGGCGCTGATCACGGCGGGCGCGACCCGCGGGTCCAGCGGGCTCGGCACGATCTTGTCGGCGGCGAGTTCCTCGGCGACGACCTCGGCGATGGCCTCCGCGGCGGCGACCTTCATCCGGTCGGTGATCATCCGCGAGTTCTCCTGCAACGCGCCCTTGAAGATGCCGGGGAAGGCCAGCACGTTGTTGATCTGGTTCGGGAAGTCGCTGCGCCCGGTGGCCACGACCGCCGCGTGCTTGCGCGCGACGTCCGGGTGCACCTCCGGGTCCGGGTTCGACAGCGCGAACACGATCGCGTCGTCGGCCATCGTCGCGACCAGCTCCTCCGGGATCTGGCCGGCGGAGACGCCGATGAGCACGTCGGCCCCGTCGAGGGCGTTCTCCAGCCCGCCGGTGATGCCGCGCGGGTTGGTGTAGCCGAGCAGCTCCTCCTTGATGGGCGTGAGGTTGTCCCGCCCGGAGTGCAGCACGCCCCGCGAGTCCAGCACGACGATCTCGCCGACCCCGGCGGTGTGCAGGATCTTCGCGCACGCCACGCCGGCCGCGCCCGCACCGGAGATGACCACGCGCATCGAGGACATCTCACGGCCGACGATCTTCGCGGCGTTGCGCAGCGCGGCCAGCACCACGACGGCCGTGCCGTGCTGGTCGTCGTGCATCACGGGGCAGTCGAGGGCCTCGATGAGGCGGCGCTCCAGCTCGAAGCACCGCGGTGCCGCCACGTCCTCCAGGTTCACCGCGCCGAACGAGGGGCGCAGCCGCACCATCGTCTCCACGATCTCGTCGACGTCGGTGGTGTCGAGGACCAGCGGGATCGAGTTGAGCCCGGCGAAGGTCTTGAACAGCGCCGACTTCCCCTCCATCACGGGCAGCGAGGCGCGCGGCCCGATGTCGCCGAGCCCGAGCACCGCGGTGCCGTCGCTGACCACCGCCACCAGGTTCTGCGTCCAGGTGTAGCGGTCGGCCAGGGTCTCATCGGCGGCGATGGCCCGGCTCACCTTGGCCACACCGGGCGTGTAGGCGATCGACAGGTCGCGCGCGCTGTCCAGCGGCGCGGTCACGTCGACGCCGAGCTTGCCGCCCTCGTGCGCGTGGAAGATCTCGTCGTCGGTCAGTTCCGCGCCGCTCGCGGCGGGGGGAGTGCGATCGTTCACAGTGGTCACGGCGTCCCTCCTGTTGCCATGGCCTGCGAAAACCGGGTGGTCCCGGGTTTCGGAGCGAATGGGTGACGTACAGCCACCCGGCGACGCGCTCGTCAGGGCTCCCGGGCGGTACCGGGTGCGACGGGCGTCGGGACGACCGGTGCCGGTTTCCCTGGTGCGGGAAAGCGAACCGGTGGACGCTGCGGTCCGGCCAGTCTGCCAGCGCGGGTTCCGCGCTGTCAGCGACCAGGGTCACAGACTTGATCGAGCAGGTCGGGCGTCACGCGGGCGGTTTCCTGCGGGCAGTTCTCGGTGGCGCAACATTTCCCGATTTTCCGCGCGGCCGGCCGGCGGCGGTTCGAGCGACCGGTGGGCCGGGCGTCCGCTGCCGGCTCCGACCCCGCGCCGCGGTTCCGCCACCCCGGCGCTCAGCGGCGGAAGCGGAAAATGAGGTGGTTACGCTGCGGACGTGGAAATCCGCTCCTTCGACATCACCGGCGTGCACGAGTTCACCCCGAAGTCCTTCCCCGACCACCGCGGCCTGTTCGCCGCGCCGTTCCAGGAGGCGGCGTTCGTCGAGGCCGTCGGGCACCCGCTGCGCCTCGGGCAGACCAACCACAGCGTCTCGGCGCGCGGCGTGATCCGCGGCGTGCACTTCGCGGACGTGCCGCCGGGGCAGGCGAAGTACGTGTACTGCCCGCGCGGCTCGATGGTCGACGTGGTGGTGGACGTGCGGGTCGGCTCGCCGACGTTCGGGCGGTGGGTGGCGGTGCGGCTGGACTCCGCGGAGTACCGGGCGCTGTACGTCGCCGAGGGGCTCGGGCACTCGTTCGTCGCGCTGGAGGACGACACGGTGATGAGCTACCTGTGCTCCACCCCGTTCACGCCGTCGGCGGAGCACGGGATCAGCCCGCTCGACCCGGAACTGGGCCTGCCGTGGGCCGAGCACCTCGACGGGGAACCGGTGCTCTCGGACAAGGACCGCGCCGCGCCGACCTTGGCGGCGGCCGCCGACGCGGGCCTGCTGCCCGACTACGACGCCTGCCTGCGCCGCTACGCCGAACTCCGCGCCGCGGCATGACCGGCGGGGGGGGGGGACGCACCGGCCCGGGCGACCGCGCGCTCAGAAGTCCTCGGCGAGGACCCGTTCCGCGTTGCGCTCGGCGAGCGCGGTGATCGTCACGAACGGGTTCACCCCGGTGGAGCCGGGGATCAGCGAGCCGTCGGTGACGTACAGGTTCCGGTAGCCCCGCACCCGCCCGTACGCGTCGGTGACGTCGCCGAGCACGCAGCCGCCCAGCGGGTGGTAGGTGAACCGGTTCTCGAACGCCCTGGTGTCGCCGAACAGGTCGTGCCGGTAGGCGGTGCCGTTGGCCTGGTTGATCCGGTCGAACACGGCCTTCGCCGCGTCGATGGACGGCTGTCCCTGCGCCTCGCGCCAGCGCAGCCGCGCCGAGTCGGTGGCCGCGTCGTACTCGATGCGGCCGCGCTCGGGGTTGCGGGTGATGGCCAGGTAGAGGCTGGCCCAGGTTTCGATGCCCGCGGGCACCGGCGCGATCTCGGCGAACACCGGGTTGTCCGGGTCGTGCCGGTTGTCGATGCCGAGCGCGGGCATGCCCGACTGGACGAGCCCGGTGGTGTCCCACGGGTGGTTGGCGCGGCCGAGCATCACGTTGCCGTTCGGCCCCCACTTCTCGCCGAGCCCGGCCGGCAGGTCGGGCAGCGCCCCGGTGTCGCGGGCGCGCAGCAGCAGTTCGGTGGAGCCGAGGCTGCCCGCGCCGAGGAACAGGTGCGCGCAGGCGATCTCGGCGGTGCCGCGGACCTCGCCGAGCTCGTCGATGCGCTCGGTCGTGAGCACGTAGGTCCCGTCGGCCTCCTGCCGGAACGAGGTGACGCGGGTGAGGGTCTGCAGGGTGACGTTGCCGGTCCCGAGGGCGGCGGGGATGTAGCTCTTGTCCAGGCTGCGCTTGCCGTGGTTGTTGCCGTAGATCACCTCGGAGGCGAGCGCGGACTTCGGGACCTCACCGGCGGCTTCCCGGCGCATGTAGTCGAAGTCGTAGACGTTCGGCACGAAGGTGGTGCCGAACCCGGCGCGTTCGGCGTGCCTGCGGGACAGCCGCGCGTAGGCGTAGCAGTCGGTGTCCTCGAACCAGGTGGGGTCCGGGGAGTTCGCGCCGAGCATCCGGTTCGCCAGCGGGTAGTACCGCCGGTACATCGGTTCCGGGTCGACGCCCGGCAGGATCCGCGCGAAGTCGTCCCGTTCGGGGGTGACGGCCATGCCGCCGTTGACGAGGGAGCCGCCGCCGACGCCGCGGCCGACGTAGACGTCCATCTCGTCGAAGTGCATCCGGTCCAGGACGCCCGCGTACGGCTTCACGTCCCGGTTGACCAGGTCGAGCCACAGGATGCTGGCCAGCGGTGCTTCGGTGCGGGTGCGGAACCAGCTGCTGCGGTGGTCGGGTCGCAGCATGTCGCAGAAGATCGACCCATCGGAGCCCGCGGTGTCCCAGAGCCGCCCCATCTCCAGCATGAGCGTGGGCACTCCCGCGGAGCCGAGGCGCAGCGCGGTGGTGGCCGCGCCGTAGCCCGAGCCGATCACCACGGCGGGCACGGTGGTGCGCCGGCCTGCGGCGACCGCCCCGCGGGTGGAGACGGTGGTGAGGCCGAGGGCGGCGGCCGCGTTGAGCGCGGTGAGACCGAGCATGCGCCGGCGGGAGAGAGTCATGACGCTGGATGATGCAGCGCGCACCCACGGTTGTGAACCCTGTTCACATAAACGGTGCAAACGAAGTGAACGGGTATCACTTCAGCGGAGCCGCTGTGGCCTCGGCCACAACCGCCACGCCACCACGCCGAGCACCGCCGCGGGCCCCAGCTCCCGCGAATCCGTCGAGCCGAACGCGTTGTCCCCCACCACGTGCCACCCGGCGCCCTCCCGGCGCACCGCCCGCTTCACCGACAGCTGCGCAGGTCGCGACGCCCACCGCACCAGCACCACATCACCCGCCCGGGCGACCGCGCGAGTCCGCACCACCACCACGTCCCCATCGCGCAGCGCGGGCACCATCGACGCCCCGCGCACCAGCACCCGGCGCCACCGCCACCGATCCAGCCCGGACACCGTCCCACCTCCGGTCGAGAGCACCCCCGCAGCGGTCCCTCCAGGAAGACGCACGAGATCGTCACGAGTAGGGTCACGCACGTCGGAGCATTCACTGTCAGGGAGGAATGATGGGTCTACTGTCCCGTATCCTCAGCCCGCGCCTGGAAGCCACCGCGCACTGCGACCTGCCGTGCGGGGTCTACGACCCGGCACAGGCGCGGATCGAGGCTGAGTCCGTCAAGGCCGTGCAGGAGAAGTACCAGAACAACGAGGACTTCGAGTTCCGCACTCGCGCGATCATCATCGCCGAGCAGCGCTCCGAGCTCGTCAAGCACCACCTGTGGGTGCTGTGGACTGACTACTTCAAGCCGCCGCACTTCGAGAAGTACCCGCAGCTGCACGAGCTGGTCAACAAGGCCACCAAGGCCGCTGGGGCGACCGGCACCAAGGGTTCCATGGACCCGGCCAAGGGCCAGGAACTGCTGGACTACATCGCGGAGATCGAGAAGATCTTCTGGGAGACCAAGCAGGGCTGAGGTCAGAGCACGGATCAAGACGCTGACCAGCGACGACACCTGTTCGTTGGTCGGCGTCTTTTTCTGTCTTTCGGCCTCCTTCGACGGCCTGATGACGGCCTGACGGCCTTTGGACGGCCTGGTTTGGTCCAATATGGACGGTTCTCCGCTGCCCTCACCCCGTCGACCTGGCGTCAGCCCGATCAGGTCCTGTCAAGGGGGCAACCTTCGTTGCCAGCAGGTAGGGGCGGTCCGACAGCTTGCCCCCTTGACGGGGCCTGATAGCCCTTGTGGAGGTCGGTGGGGCGAGGGCAGACCCGGCACCGCTCCGAACCGCAACACGCCTGCGCTCACCCCCTTCACCCTGTTGGCCTGCCAGCCCGGCGAGGGCATCCGTGGTCCGCGTTCAGCCCTAATGCCGGCATAAATTCCACCGGCAGAAATCCCCGGTCGGCACTTCTTGAACAGGACCACAGCCAGGCAACCCACTACGCCCGGCGAGACAAGGCTGCCCGTAGGAACTGGCAAGCCGACCACCCTGCCCCGGTGACCCCAACCGCCTGTGAGGTCAACAAGCCGACCACCCTCATCAGCGCGACCATCCAGACATGGAACGAGTCACCATCGACCTGGACGCTCTCACCGACACCGACCGCGAAGCCCTCTACAACCAGTCCGCCTACGAAGGCCGCGCTCTCGAAGACGTCGTACTCGACCTGATCCACGCCGGACTCCACAGCACCGTGCGCAACGTCAACACCGGCCACGTCTCAGGCCACAGCGTCCAGACCGCCCGCATCGACGGCGACATTCACTTCTGAGGCCCCTTCATCGGCGCCGGGCCGCCTGCCTTCCGCCCTTAGGCCGCGCGCGGGTCGCCGGGACCGGCCGGAGGCCGCACGCCCGGCGAACCCGCTTGCGCGGCCAGAAAAACAGCAGGCAGGCGGCCCCGAAGGGGCCGCCCTTGATGAAGAAAAGAAACTCCTCACACGAACGCTGAAGCCGCACCGGACCGCCTCCTGCGGCTGGCCGCTACTGCCTCTTGCGCCGCTCTTCGGCAAGCTTGCGCATCTCGGCTAGAACGTCGTCGTAGCGCCACCTGTATTGCCCGCCAGGGGTAGTGATCGCAGGCGTGATCCACCCGCGCTTGGCGTACAGCGAGATCGTCCGCCGCGAGAGCCCGAGCCGTCGCCCAAGCTCGGCGCTAGTGATCAACGGGGCGTACTCGCTCATCCGCCAATCGTGATTGCCTCGGACGTCCGGCGCTGCCTTGCTTACCTAGTCTGCGCGGTAATACCCTGATTGCCTTGTTTGGACTCAGGGGGCGGCATGGATAGAGGAGCTTGGACGGTAGGTACTCATGGCCGCGTGTACTTGTGGCCACGAGGAGACTTCGTGCAGGTGTACGGACAGCAGGAGTACATCCGACACCTAACGGGAGAACTCAAAGAGTCTCAACCAATAAAATGCATAAAAGTCACAGGATTTGGTTGCCGTGACGACTTTAAGGAGTGGTGCATAAACCAAGCCGAAGAGTCGACACGGACCACCGCCTTCTTTCGGCAGGCTACTCGCCGCGCAAAGCCCTTTCAATAGAATCAACTTCCGAGAAGTCGGCACTAGCTATTTCAAATAGTGCACCACTGGGCGTGCCATGATTGGTGGATACTCTAACCAATCTAAATCCCTGCTCTTCGTAGTATCGATGCAGGGACTCATTGGAGGACCACGCATCTAGCCTTACGTAGTTTTTGCCCCTCCTGAATCCGATATGGCGCGCAAGCTTGATAAGAAGGCTCCCATACCCCCGGCCGGAATATTCGCGGCTTGTCATCATCCGGTGAATAATGACAGACTCCCTCAGCTCCTCCTTACTCCATAGACCAGGGTCGCTTTTCGAGTCAATCGCAGCAGTCGAAACAACATGCGCATCTTGCTCAATTACCCACGTCTCGCCGCCATCTATTGACTCGGTTACACGTTGGGAAAATTGCCCCAAAGAGATCCCGGTGTTGTTCCACTGATCGAACCCGGCACGGGCAAGCCAACGCGCAGACTCTTCCCTGAGCTGGCAGATCTCGCCCAGGTCCGATAACTCAGCCCTTCTCAACATCCTATTTTTCCTCCACATCGATCGCTACGTCTTCATAATTTCCGATCTCATACAAAATACGATGACGATCGGCCGGGAACTTGGTCTGCGTTAGGCGAGTTATCGTTCGCCCAGAAACGGCGGTTCGCGTCAGGATCATCAAGGGCGTTCCTGCCCCGATCACGAGACGCTCAGATTCCGCAGGAGATGGCATCCTGGATACGATTTCGTCAAACGTTCCCGTCTCACGGTATCCGTTCTCAGAAAGAACCCGAGTAGTCCCTGGCTTGATGTCCCCCGGGGAATCAAAGCCCAACTCTTCCGCGAGAGAGCGCGGATAATATGAGGTCTGCTGCGAAAACGGTTCATTGCCAATGAACCGAAGGACATCGCGCACTACAACCAGCTCATCAGACTTAACCCTCAGCCTCCTAGCGACAAACTCGGGAGGCACTTCAATCCTCATCTCAAAATCGGTCGACGCACTCAACCCCGCTGATGTCGCCTCGGAGACGAACGAGTCGGTCCCTTCTGGCCGATCAGGACTCTCGGCAAATACGGCGTGGTGGTCGTACTGATGAATCTTCCGAACGCGGCGCTTACGCCCCTGCCCCGACTCAATGAGACCTTCGGCTTCGAGCTGCCGCAGTGCCCCACGCACGGTTACTCGGCTCACCTCGTGCGCGCGCGAGATCTCCGCCTCGCTAGGCACGTCGTCGCCTGGGGCCAACTCCCCGCTCTCGATCATGGACCGGAGCAGGCGAGCTACCCGCGCCTGCAAAGTGGGTGCCACTAGTTCCCCTTTCAAGATCAATATGCCCTCTGTCCTGCACTTATCTTACCTGTCACAACAAGTTTGAAGCAACTTGTTGCAACATGTAGACCATGTATGTCATGCTGGTGCCACGCCGCCCCGAGGGGCACAGACAGCGATCACATGAGGTGCAGAGATGCTGAAGAACATTCCGGCGAACATGCAGGGCTACAAGCTGATGATCACGGAGGCGCCTGTGATGAAGACGCGTACGGACAAGGACACGGGTGAGATCCGGCCGGTGACGGACCGTCAGGGGGTCCAGCAGTTCGTGGTGTCGTTGTTCGCGAAGAAGCGCCCGGTGGAGGGCCAGTTCGCGGAGAAGGGCGAGGAGATCAAGGTGACCCTGACCGCCGATCCGGGCGAGGGGTTCGAGGAGGGCACCTACGTGCAGCTCATCGACACGACGATGAGCCACTGGGAGAACGAGAAGGACGGTAAGTACTCGTCCGGGATCTGGTTCCGGGCGAACGGGTTGACCCCGGCCTGATCCGGGTTTCCGTCCCTGGCCTTTTGTTCTCGGTTTCGCGCCGAATTGATGTGATTTTCTAAGCCGTTCTGGCTGCGTGTTCTTTGATGAATTCAATAGTGGGCCGATTTATGCCTTTTTCCGGTGTGTGTTGACCGCCGGAATGCTGGACGAAACGCCGTGAGGCGTCGCCGGGAAAGAGACCGGCCTGAATGAGTCCCTGAGAGGCGTTCAGAGTGTCAAGGGTATGTGAGGGGTTCGGATGAAGGTGCAGCAGAGCCCGTTTTGGGATGATATTGAGCGGTTCCATCGGGCTGATGCGGATGATGTCGCGTTGCGGCGTTCTTTGGAGAGTCGTTGCAAGGAGGCTCAGGATCTTCCCGCTGGTCATTACACGGGCGGGAATGTGGTGGAGGCCACGAGTCGGGCCATTGCGCAGATGAACGCGGTGATTGAGTCGATTGATGAGGCGGTGAGTGCGCTGTGTGCGCTGATCTGTGAGGACGAGCGCGAGCGGAATTCCCCTCGCAGAAAGGGGATCGGCGAGTGAGTCGGGTGCTATCACACCTCTCATCGTGGGCGACATGATTTCGCGGGTAGAAGGGAGAAGCATGGTGGGTTGTGTGGTGAGTGGTTTTCACGGTTCGGGTTGTGTGGGTTCGATCAAGGGAGGTGTGTCGGGCGGTGGGTGGTGAGACGGATCTGTTCGGTAATCCGGTGGTGCCGCTTCCTGCGCGGAAGACGCCTCGCCGGGTGGTGAATGACATGGAGGTGGTCGAACGGGTTCTGAAACAGGCCTCGACCGAGAAGTTCATGGTGGTGGGTGAGTTCCGCCAGCAGGTGTACCGGTGCACGACCGGGGATGAGGTGGAGGAGGTTCCGGCGGAGACCGAAGCGGTGGTGCATCAGCTCCTTGATGCCGGATGGCTGGAGATCGGCGGTACCCACCAGGTCCGCTACGGGCGTTTGACGGGCCCGGCCCGGTCGGTGCTCGTGCCGACGAAGAGCCGCCGGAAGTCGGAACGCTGGTCGGTGCTGTCCAAGCCCGCCCAGTGGGAACAGCGCCGTAAGAGCGCGTGAAGGAAGGAACATCATGACACCGGAAGAGCAGTTCACTCAGGATATCGAGAAGGCGTTTGCGCGGTATCGCGAGCACGCCGATCTCGAGCAGCGGTTGATGTGGCAGGTCACCGATCGAACGGGCTCCCTGATCGGTTGCCTCAGCGAGATCTCGTTCCACTCGAATCAGAGGAGTGATGTGTGATGCAGGTGCAGGCGTGGAATCGTCAGGCCAACAAGAAGTACGAGGGATTGCGTAAGGCGATCGAGGATGTGCGGATCGCGCTGGAGGAGGCCGCGAAGCTGCATTCGAAGATCGGTGCGGTGAAGGCTTCTGAGTGGCGGGTGCCGACGAAGGATCAGATCGTCGGTGCGCACAAGAAGGCGGAGCAGCAGCTTCACGTGTTGCGGGAGTCCACGAAGAAGTGGGAGAAGGAATTGACGTCGCGTGGCTGGAGGGTGTGAACAGTATGTCTCAGTTTCAGGTGGATGCTGCGGTGCGTGATCTGGACAAGGCGATGAAGATCCTGCGGGAGTCGATGGCGGGTCTTCAGGTTCGTTCTGCCGGGTTCAAGAAGGAACACGACGAGCTGGCGCGGGAGGTGGCGAACTACTCGGTGGACCTGCTGGACGTGTCCCCGCACATGAAGACCAGCTAGTAAGTCTCCGCTTTCTTTCAGGGGTCGGCCACTGCACCACGGTGGCCGACCCCCTTCTTTTTCCGAGCAGTGAAGGAGTGAGTAGTGATGGCAAAGGTGTCCCGCCCCAAGGGAATCGAGTGGCGTGTTGGCGGATGGATGGCTCGGCACCCTGGCATGACTTCGGCTCCTGGACTGCTGGCCGCGAGCATGGCCGAATTCGGAACGGTGCCGACGGCGGCGACGCTGGCCGGTCTCGGTGTCGCCGGGTTGTCTTGGTACCGGGGTCATCCGGATTCGTTCGATGCTCACGCCGCCCCGGCGCTGCGGTCGTTCCGGAGACGGTGGCTGCGGTATGTGGCCGGGCGGTGGCGGAACTTGATGATCGATTGCGAGTTCAGCCGGGAGAACCGCCGCACCCGGCACGTGGAGGTGCCCCGCCTGGTCCGGGTCCGGTCGGCCTCACCGTCGATCGACACCCTGTATGTGAGGCCGCTGCGGGGTCAGTCGCTGAAGAGGTTCACCGACGCCACCGACGAACTCGCGATGGCACTCAAGGCCGATGCGATCGGCATCATCAAGGTCAAGCCACAGTTGATCGCGATCACCGTGGTGCGGGGTAACCCGTTCTCCGAGGTGATCGATCCCGCCCCGATCCCCGCCGACTCGGCTGATGTGGATCTGTCGGCGATCTTCATGGGTGAGGACGAGTACGGCAACGACTGGTACGAGCCCCTGTGGGGCAACCACTGGCTCGGTGTCGGCGCGACCGGGTCCGGTAAGGGCGCGTTGATGTGGAACCCGCTCCGGGCGATGGGACCCGCCATCCGGGACGGCCTGGTGCGCCCGGACATGTGTGACCTCAAAGGCGGTATGGAAGCCGGGACCGCACGGGACCTGTTCGACCGCTACGCCGACGAACCGGAAGACGCTCTGGAAGTGATCAAAGCCTTCCGGGATGACATGAAGGCCACTCAAGCGCACTTGTCAGCCGGTGGGATGCGGGAAGTCACCGTCTCGACCGAGACCCCGTTCCGGGTCCTGTTCATCGACGAACTCGCCATGATGACCGCCCTCGGAGACTCCCGCGCCACCCGCGACGCCCTGCGCCTCATGGCCGAGGTGATGACCCAGGGCCGCGCCGCCGGATTCGCGATCTGTGCCTACGTGCAGGAACCGACCAAGGACATCGTCCCGATCCGGGATCTGTTCACCCGCCGGTTCTGCCTGCGCACCACCACCGCCAGCCACCCCGACATGGCTCTCGGTGAGGACATGCGGCTACGCGGGGCACTGGCCGACGAGATCCCCGCCGACGCCGAACACGCCGGAATCGGATTCCGGGTCGATCAGCGTTCGCGACGCCCGATCCGCGTGCGTGCCGGATACGTCGCCGACGACGACATCGCCGAACTGGTCCGCACCTGCACCCCCACCGCAGCAGACGACTCCAACGTCATCCGCTTCCGTCCCGACGAAGACGGTGATGACGAGACCGGCAACGTTGACGCCGCCTGAACTGCTCGATCTTGTTTCCCGAATATGGACGGCCCCGTCCTGGTGATTCGTGCCTGAAGGACCAGAACGGGGCCTACCCCTATCGCGAGAGGTATTTCCCATGTTGCCAGAAGTCGTTTCGACCGTCATGGCCCTGTGCGTGATGTGCACCACGGGTTACGCGTGGCGACTGCACACCCGCCTGCATACCGACCCGCTGACCGGGCTGGCCAACCGTGCCGCATTAGAGCGCCGGTTCGCCCGCGCCCGTCGACGACACGAGCGGGTCGCGGTGCTGCTGGCCGACGCCAACCGGTTCAAGCAGCTCAACGACACCTATGGGCACCGTTTCGGCGACCTGGTGCTCTGCGAGATCGCGCACGTCCTCACCCGCCACGCCGGACCGGACGTGCTCCCGGTCCGCCTCCACGGCGACGAGTTCGCCGTCCTGCTCACCGGCCTGAACGCCATCACCGATCCCACCCGGGTCGCCGACACGCTCGCCGAGGCCGTCACCGACATCACCGTGGTCAACGGCCAGCCCGTCGAGGTGTCCCTGTCCATCGGGGCCGCCACCGGCCCGGCAACCGGCGGACTCCCCGACCTGCTCGCCCGCGCCGATACCGCGATGTACCGCCACAAGCACACCCGCACCACCGTTTCCCGTTGATACGAGAGGACAGCCGCACCATGCCTGCGACGCCGTACTTCTACGCCGGACATCCCTTTTCGGTGCTCAGTGCCTCCCCCGCCGCTGACGGGGTGCACATCGCGATCACTTTTCCGATGGACGCCGCCGTGCCCTCGGCCGCGTGCGTGCTCACTCCGGAACAGTTCCGTGTCCTGCTCGCCGATGGGGCCGCGATCCTCGCCGACCAGGAACGAGCCCGACGCAATCCCAGCCTCCCGCTGTGGCCCGGCCTCGACGGCTGACCACCCCTATCCCGTGGCACAGAAAGGAAAAACCATGTTTCCCACCGTCCACTTCGCCCTCACCGGCCGCTCGTTACTCGTCCTGCTGGCTCTGGTCTCGGGTGCGCTGCTCGTGCTCGCCGGAGTCTGGGTTTTCCTCAGCCCCGGCTACGCCATCGGCGGTGGACTCGGCCTGATCCTGCTGGTCCGAGGCGCGATCGCCCTGATCACCCCGTCGAACCCGCAGCAGTAGGAAGGAGGTTGTGATGCGTTCCCGATCGAGAGAACAAGCCGGGCGGGAGGATGGGGAGACCAAGCGGGTAGACAAGCTGCGGGCGGCAATCGCCGAGTCCCGCCGTCTGCGGCCGTTGATGCAGGACCCGGACCGCATCGCGGTGATCGTGGAACGCGCCACCACCCACACCGTCCGGGGCCTGTGGTTCTTCCTCGCCCTCGGGCTGGTGTTCACCACCACCGGCGTGCAGGCCTTCCTTGCCAAGGGGGCCACATCGGCCGATCCGCTGTGGTGGGGCGCCTGGACCGTCGAGCCGATGTTCGCCGGGCTGCTGATCGTGCTGCTCAACTTCGAATCGATGATCCTCGCTCACGGCGTCACGCCCGATCATGACTGGTGGTCCTGGCTCAAACGGATCTTGCTGGGCTCCACGCTGTTCATGAACATCGCCCCACAAGTACGGGTCGAGGGGTTCGATCTCGGTTCGTTCGCCGTCCACGCGATCATCCCGATCATCGTGTTCGGTCTCGCCGAAGTCATCCCCGTCATCCACGCCCGATCCCACCAGGTCATCACCGCCGCCTACGCCGCCGCCGCCGACCACGCCACCACCGATGCCATCGACGACCAGGGCGAAACCGCCGGTGACACGGCTCCGGCCTCCATGCCGGCCGAATCCCGCGACCCCGAACCGGACCATCCGGAACCCCGGGACGCCCCGGCTCCGGCTCCGGCTCCGGCTCCGGCTCCGGCTCCGGCTCCGGCTCCGGAGGCCAGCGCAACCCAGGCGGTGCGGCGGGGTCCGAAACTGCCCCCACCGATGGCCAAAGCCGTCGCCGACGCCTACGCCGATGCCAGCGCGGCCGGACGCCCGTTCACCCCGGCCGACGTGCACCGCGTCGTGAACGTGCCCGACACGCTGGCCGAACAGATCGCCACCGCCTACACCCCTGCCAACGGGCACACCGTGCACACCTAAAACCCGTTGGCGCACAACAGAAAAGATCCCGCTCAACCCGATTAGGGGCGGGGCACTCCACACCGGACCTACCGGCACGAGTGCCCCGCCCCTGTTTCTCATGCCCGGAGGTCACCAGTCATGTCCTCACCCGCCGCCCTGTCCCGCCCCGACTACCGCACCACCGACCGCCACGCCGACCACCTCGCCCACCCCGGCTACCCGGCCTGGCGCGAAGCCATGACCTCCACCGGCGGATGCACCCACCCCATCCGCCTCTCCGGCACCTGGGCCATCCACGACGCCACCGGAGCCGAAGTCACCTCACGGACCGGGCAAGTCATGGTCCCCTGCGGCAACCGCCGCGAATCCGTCTGTGTGGCGTGCTCCGACCGGTACGCCGCCGACGCCTTCCACCTCCTGCGAGCCGGGCTCTCCGGCGGAACCAAGGGCGTCCCCATCCACGTCACCGAACGCCCCCGCGTGTTCCTCACCCTCACCGCCCCCTCCTTCGGCCCCGTCCACCGAGACGGCCAAGCACGCCACCCCGACAGCTACGACTACACCGGCCACGTCCTGTTCAACGCCTGCGCCGGAGAACTCTGGCGACGCTTCACCCAAGCCGTCGCCCGCCACCTCGCCCAAGCCGCCGGAATCCGCGTCAACGACTTCCGCGACCACGCCCGGCTCTCCTTCGCCAAAGTCGCCGAATACCAACGCCGCGGCGCCATCCACCTCCACGCCGTCCTCCGCCTCGACGGCCCCGACGGCGCCCACTCCCCTGCACCCGCCTGGGCCACCACCGGCATCCTCACCGACGCCATCCACGCCGCCCACGCCCAAGTCCGCTGCTCCACCCCTGAATTCGGCGGGCAGGTCCGCGAATTCGCCTGGGGCCCGCAGATCGACGCCCGCCCGATCAGCGCGGCGAACGCCTCCCGCTTCGAAACCGACGGCGGGCAGATCAGCGAAGACCAGATTTCGTCCTACGTGGCCAAATACGCCACCAAAGGCACCGGCAAATCCGAGACCCCGGACCGCCCGATCCGCTCCGCCAGCCAGATTGAACGCCTCGCCGTGAACGCCCACTACAAGCGGCTCATGCGCACCGCCTGGAACCTCGGCGGACCCGCACCCTGCCCGGACTGCCACCCCCACGGCGAGCACCAGCCCGACGGCTGCGGTTGTGAGAACGGGCCCTACTGCGACACCTGCCACAACGGCGGAGCCATCCCCGGTCCCCTCGCCGCGCTCAAACTCCGCCGCTGGACACACATGCTCGGATTCCGAGGCCACTTCCTCACCAAATCCAAAATCTACTCCACCACCTTCGGGCAGATCCGCGCCGACCGCCGCCAATACCGGCTACAGGAAGCCCTCGCAGATCACGGACTCACCCCCGACACCATCACCATCACCAACCACTGGGACATGACCAGCGTCGGCTACCGCACCCCCGAAGAACGCGAACTCGCCCACGCACACGCCCAATCACGACGGGCCGCACGACAACTCCACCACGCCACAGAAAGGAAGGACTGAGGAAATGCGATCTATGTGGACTCCAGAGCAGGTTGCCGAATACTACGGCATTCCTATCCAAACTATTTATCTGTGGCGGTCGAAGGGCTACGGGCCACGCCCCCGGAAGATCGGAAAGCATCTCCGGTATAAGCCGACCGAGGTTGAAACTCACTTCGACTAAGAGGGTGCACTGTGGCACATATTCAAGACCGTTGGTTCGTTATTAAGACGGATGCAGACGGAGCCCCTGTCTTCGATTCACGCAAGCGTCCAGTGAAGGTAAAGACCAAAGAATACGGAAAGGGGTCGCGTTACCGTGCCCGATTCATAGATCCAGAAGGAAACGAGCGCTCCAAGTCGTTTCCCGATGGACAATACAAGCGAGCACAGGAATGGAGTTCGAGACAAGAGGTTGCGGTTAGTGACGGTACATACATCGATCCAAAATCCGGCGAGGTCCCCCTAAACAGTTTTGCCACCAGGTGGATCGCCGATCTCGATATCGACGAACTGTCACGGCAAACTCTTGAGATGCGTTTCCGAAAGCGCATAATTCCCCATCTGGGCACGGCGGCTATTGGAAGCGTAAAGCCCTCGACGGTGCGCTCTTGGGATCGCTGGCTACGCGAAGAGGGACTTTCTTCTCAGTACCGCCATACTCTCTTTGCGAATCTTTCAGCGATGTTCTCGGCCGCACGAGAAGATGGCCTTATCGCAGCGAACCCATGCGCCGGAAAATCCGCCAAGCAGCCCAAAGTGAACAAGAAAAAGATCGTACCTTGGCAGGAAAAAAGCGTTTGGGATACCCAAAACGGGCTTCCCGAAAAGTTCCGCGTTTCCGTGGATCTGTGCGCCGGGGCGGGTCTCCGGCAGGGCGAGTGCTTCGGCCTTTCCGTTGATGACGTCGACTTCGAGAACAACGTGATCCACGTTCGTCGCCAAGTGAAGAAGATTCGATCAAAGCACGTCTTTGCGTTGCCAAAGTACGAAAAGTGCAGGGAGGTTCCTTTGTCTACACCGGTTGCCGATGCACTGAAGGAGCACATGCGACGTTTCCCACCGAAGGAAATCACACTTCCTTGGGCGAGGCCGGAGGGAGCACCTCATACCGCCCGATTGATTATGACCTCAGCGTGGGGGAAAGTCATCGACGCGAAGGATTTCAATAAGGACCGCTGGAAAAAAGCGTTGGTCTCAGCGGAGTTGCCTCATGGGAAGTACGAGAATGGCATGCACGCTCTCCGGCACTTCTTTGCCTCGGTTTTGCTGGACAAGGGCGAGTCGATCAAGGCCGTGTCGGAGTGGTTGGGACACGCGGATGCGGCGTTCACCCTGAGGACCTATACGCACCTGATGCCCAGCAGCGGCGATCGAACCCGGAAGGTCATCGACGGCCTGTACGACCGGCGTGAGTCGGAAGACGCCGCAGACGGCCCACAGACGGCCTAGCGGGAGTCAAAACTAGTATCGATGCTGGTCACAGCGAAAATACCGCGAGATCGAGAAGATCTTCTGGGAGACCAAGCAGGGCTGAGGTCGCTGTCGCCGAACGGCGCCGCCGCAGCGGGAACACCGCGCGACGGCGCCGTTCTCGCGTTCGGGCCCCCGCACCGGTGGCGCGGCGGGCGCCGCGGGCCCGGCCGCCTAGACTTCGCCGCGTGGCGGAATCCGGCGAACGCAAGGTCTTCCTGCTGCGGCACGGCGAGACGGAGTGGTCCAGCAGCGGCAAGCACACCGGGCGCACCGACGTCCCGCTCACCGCGCGGGGCGAGGAGCTCGCCACCGCCGCGGCCCGCACCCTCACCGCCCTGCGCGGCGACGCACCGCTGACCGCGCTCGCCAGCCCGCGCGGCCGCGCCCGCCGCACCGCCGAACTCGCCGGGCTCACCGCCGAGGTCGAACCGCTGCTGGCCGAGTGGGACTACGGCGACTACGAGGGCCGCACCACCCCGGAGATCCGCGAGCAGGTTCCGGGCTGGACGGTGTGGACGCACCCCTGCCCCGGGGGGGGATCCGCCGCCCACGTCACCGCCCGCGCCGACGCGCTGCTCGACCGCATCGCCACCGGCCCCGCCGGGGACGTGCTGCTCGCCGGGCACGGGCACTTCAGCCGGGCGCTGATCGCCCGCTGGCTCGGCCTGCCCGTCACCGAAGGCGTCCGGTTCGCCCTCGACCCCGCCGGGATCACCGTGCTCGGGCACGAGCGCGGCGTCCCCCAGCTCGAACGCTCCAACGTGCCCGCTCCGATCCGATAGCGAGGGAACAGCGATGTCGCAGCACGTCATCCGCCGGGTGGCCGAGTCCGACGTCCCCGCGGTGGTGCGGCTGGTGCACGCGCTGGCCGAGTACGAGAAGGCCGCCGAAGAGTGCCACCTCACCGAATCCGACCTGCACCGCGCGCTGTTCGGCGCGGACCCGGCGCTGTTCGGGCACGTCGCCGAGGTCGACGGCGAGGTCGCGGGCTTCGCCCTGTGGTTCCTGAACTTCTCCACCTGGGAGGGCCGCCACGGCATCTACCTGGAGGACCTGTTCGTGCTGCCCGAGCGGCGCGGTTCCGGGCTCGGCAAGGCGCTGCTGCGCACGCTCGCGCAGGAGTGCGTCGCGCGCGGCTACGCGCGGCTGGAGTGGTGGGTGCTGGACTGGAACACCCCGGCGATCGAGTTCTACGAGTCCGTCGGGGCCCGCGGCATGGATGAGTGGACGGTGCACCGGCTCACCGGGGACGCGCTGCGCGAGTTCGGCGCCTGACCCCGCCTCTCCCGGCGGCCGGGACGCAGAGCCCCACCGGACGGGTGATCAACACCCCCGAGGCGTTCAGCGCCGCCGTGGGCCGCGCGGAACGCCTCGCGCAGAAGATCCGTCCGGCGACGGCGCGCCCGCCGCGCTCCGGCGGGCTCAGCGTCCGGAGCGCGGCGACCGGCACGCCCGGCCGGGGCCGATCAGCCCTCGCCGGACCCGCCGCCGTTGAGCGGCCGCCCGTACAGCGACCACACCCGGCCCTGCTTGTTGAACATCAGCCACAGCACCGCCACCGCGGGCACCGCGAGCGCGAACCCGACCAGCGGCTGCTTCGACGGCCCGATCGCGTACCAGGCGATCCCCAGCAGGATCAGCTGCAGCAGCAGCGCGGGCGTGCGCGCCCAGTGCCTGCCCTGCCACATGCCGACGCCCGCGGCGAGCACGGCCAGCGAGATGATGCCGAAGTACCCGGCCTCGGCGAACGTGTCGGTGCGGTCCAGCGTGTTCACCCCGCCCAGGTCGGGGGCGCCGGTGCGCACCAGCAGCGCGACGACGAAGGCGAGGCCCGCCACCGCTTCGGCGATGGTGAGGACGGCGGCGATGCGCACGGTGCGCGGAGGAGCGGAGGGCGGCACGGCGGCATCGCCTTTCGGACTCGACGGAGTGCGGTGCAGGTCACACTCGACCCGTGGAGGCCGGCCATCGGCCCCTACCACCGATCGTGACTCTGCGTGTGCACTGCCCAGGGTAATACCGCCCGAACGCCGCATGGCTCGGGCCGGGTGCGGGCGCGAAGATCGTGTCATGGCAGCAGCGGAGGTCGTGGGCAACGGGGTGTCCCACCGATCATCGCCGCGACCTGCCCGTTCCGGTGAGCGGCGCGGGGGGGGGGGGGGGGGGGGGGGGGGGGGGCGGCCGCGCCGCCGCGGGGGGGGGGGCGCCCCCGCGGGGGGGGGGCCCCCCCGGGCCGCGCGGCGCCGCGGCGGCGGC
>NZ_JAIUKB010000142.1:22020-34389 GCF_020176785.1 Saccharopolyspora sp. 6V
GGCCCCGCGCCCCGGGGGGCCCCCCCCCCCACCCCCCCCCCCCCCCCGGCCCGGGGGCGGGGGGGGGGCGCGCGGGGGGGGGCCCCCCCCACGCCGAACCGGAACCGGTGGTCGACGACCGCGCCCGTGCGGGCGCACCGCGAAGCGGAGCCGGCGCGACGCGCGCGGCCCGCGCGGTGTCTCAGCCCGCCGCCGGTCGGGTCGACCGGGACCGCAGCGTCCCGCACCGTCCCACGTCGCCGACCAGGGGAGGAACGCGGACTCGACCGACCAGGACCTGACCGTCCGGCCGCACCCCGCGAAGCCGCGGGAACGCCTCGCCTAGGCTGCAGGTCGTGCGCGCCGTGCTCGTCGTCAACCCGCAGGCGACCTCGACCACCGCCGCCGGGCGGGACGTGGTGGCCCACGCCTTGGCCGACGTGGTGAAGCTGGAGGTCGCGCAGACCCGGTACCGGGGTCACGCCGCCGAGGTCGCCCGCGCGGCGGTCGCGGAAGGCGTGGACCTGGTCATCGCGCACGGCGGTGACGGCACGGTCAACGAGGTCGTCAACGGGATGCTCGCCGATCCGGTCCCGGAGCGCGGGTTGCCCACCCTCGGCGTCGTGCCGGGCGGTTCGGCGAACGTGTTCGCGCGGGCCCTGGGCCTGCCGAAGGACCCGATCGAGGCGACGTACCGGTTGTTGCAGGCCATCGCCACCGACAGCAGCAGGCTGGTCGGGCTCGGCAAGGCCAACGACCGCTGGTTCACCTTCAACGCGGGCGTCGGCTGGGACGCCGATGTGGTCGCCGAGGTCGACCAGATCCGCGGCCGCGGCCGCGATGTCACCCCCGCGCTCTACGCGCGCACCGCGCTGAGCTGCTACTTCCGCATGTCGCGCCGCGAACCGATGATCACCGTGCAGGTGGGCGACGAGGAGCCGGTCACCGGGCTGCACACCGCGTTCGTGGCCAACACCGACCCCTGGACGTACCTGGGCTCACGTCCGATGCGGATGAACCCGGACACCACGTTCGACACCGGGCTGGGCGTGTTCGCGCTGCGCGACATGAACGCTTACGTTGTGTTGCGCTACATCGCGCAGATGCTCCGCGGTAGTGCGAAACCACACGGAAGAAACGCGCTTCGGCGTGCCGATGTCGGCCACATCCACGTAGCCTGTCAGGAGCCGTTGCGTCTGCAGGTGGACGGCGACAACCTCGGCGAGCGTTCGGTCATCGAGTTCGTGTCCGTGCCGGACGCCCTGCGGGTCGCTGTATAACCTTCTCGTAACGGAGCCCGATCGCTGATCGACGGCCCCGCCCCTGACCAGCGATCATTCAGAACCCCTGGTCACGAGACGTCGATCTTTCAGGTGAGTTGGCTCACGGCACGAGATCGAACTCTTGACATCACGGCAGTTCGTGAAAGCATTCACAAGCACACGGACTCCGTGAAAGCATTCACAAACACCCCGAACGAACTACCGGCGCGCCATGTGCGCGCCTAGCGAGGAGCAAGGAATCATGGACTGGCGCCACGATGCGGTTTGCCGTGACGAGGACCCGGAGCTGTTCTTCCCCGTTGGGAACAGCGGTCCTGCGCTGCTGCAGATCGCCGAGGCGAAAGCCGTGTGCCGGCGTTGTCCCGTTGCCTCCGAGTGCCTGGCGTGGGCACTGGAGAGCGGCCAGGACGCCGGCGTCTGGGGCGGCATGAGCGAGGACGAGCGGCGTGCCCTGAAGCGTCGCAGCTCGCGGACTCGGGCGGCTCGTACCAACGCCTGAGCAGCGGACCTGCTCGCAGCGTAGTGGGTCGGCCGGAGGGCATCCCGCCCCCCCCCGCGCAAACCCCCCGGGCGACCCGACACGGCGGTCGCGAAAGAACAGCACATCCCCGATGAGAACCGGGGTCGATCAGCGTCGATGCCGGTCAGCGGCCACCCCCAAGGCGAACTGACCGAGCGGACCGACCCCAGGTGAGCCACCCCGCAATCGGGCTCACCGACCCCCATCGACGCGCTTGCGGCGTCAGGCGCTCAGCGGCGGTACTTCAACGGAACGCGCAACACGGCTTCCGTACCCCGCTGCCGGCCCCGACCGCGCAAGCTCAACGAACCCCGCAGCTCAGACTCGACGAGGGTTCGCACGATCTGCAGGCCGAGACGTTCGGCGCGCTCCAGGGAGAATCCCTTCGGCAGGCCCTGACCGTCATCCGAGATGACGACGTCGAGCCAGCGCGCCGAACGCTCCGCCTGCACCACGACCTCCCCGCCGGTGCCTTCCGGGAACGCGTGCTCGAAGGCGTTCTGCACCAGTTCGGTGAGCACCATCACCAGCGGAGTCGCCAACTCGGCCGACACGACGCCGAACCGGCCCTCCCGGCTCACCTTCACCCCGGTCTCGGCCACCGCGACGTCGCTCATCATCGGAATCACCCGGTCCACGACGTCGTCCAGGTCGACGCGTTCGTCCACCGACATCGACAGCGTCTCGTGCACCAGCGCGATCGAGGTGACCCGCCGGACCGACTCGTCCAGCGCCAGCCTCGCCTCCGAGTTGCCGGTGCGCCGCGACTGCAGCCGCAGCAGCGCCGCCACCGTCTGCAGGTTGTTCTTCACACGGTGGTGGATCTCGCGGATCGTGGCGTCCTTCGACATCAGCGCCCGGTCCCGCCGCTTGACCTCCGTCACGTCCCGGACCAGCACCAACGCACCCGCGACCTGACCGCGGGGCTGCAGCGGCAACGCGCGGAACAGCACCGTCGCGCCCTTCGCCTCCGCCTCCATGCGCATGCTCGGCTCGCCGGACACCGCACGGCGCACCCGCTGGGCCACCTCGTCGGCGTCGAACGGGTCGGACAGCAACGACCTGGTCAGCGGCGCCAGCTGCACCCCGACGAGATCCGCGGCGTGTCCCATCCGGTGGTAGGCCGACAGCGCGTTCGGACTGGCGAACACGACGGTGCCGGACGCGTCCACCCGGACCAGACCGTCGCCGACGCGCGGACTGGTGTGCACGTCCGGCGCAGGCTCCGGGGTGGGGAACGTGCCGTCGGCGATCATCTGGCACAGGTCGGCGGCGCTGCCCAGGTAGGAGATCTCCAGCGGGCTCGGCACCCGCGGCACCGCCAGGTTCGTGTCCCGGCTCAGCACCGCGACGATCTCCTGGTCCAACTTCACCGGGATCGTCTCGCGGCGCACCGGCACGCCCAGGTGCCAGCGCGGGTCCTCCTCCCGGCAGATCCGCCCCTCCAGCGCAGCGCGCCGCAGCTGCGGGTGCTCCTCCGGGGTGACCTCGGTGGAGACCACGTCCTCGGGGTGCGCGGTCGGCGCGGTCGTCGGCCGGGCCTGCGCCACGCACAGGAACCGGTCCTCGGTGGCGTCTTCCGGGCCGACCGGGACCCACAGCAGGAAATCGGCGAACGACAGGTCCGACAACAGCTGCCACTCCGCGACGACCAGCTGGAGGTGGTCGGCGGCGGCCCCGGACAACCCGGTGTGCTCGGCCAGCAGGTCACTCAGCGTCGACAAGGCGCTCCTTCGGTCCGGACTCGGCGACCGGCGTCGAGGTCGCCCTCCCGCACGGCACCGCCCCCGGCGGTCGAGACCACCGGCTCCGCGCGAACCCTTCGCTCCACGAGTTCGCTCCGCGACGGCCCGGACGCGGGTTTCGTCAAGGAAACCACGTGCCGGGCCACCCAACGGGCCCGGGTGGCGCACGTGCGAGACTGGACAGCCAGAACTCCGCAAGGAACCAATCCCCGCCCACGGCCTGCCCGGCCGGAGCGCGGGACGACGCGAGGGAGGGGTCATGGGAAAGCGTTCCCGCAAGAAGAAGGACCGGCGCAAGAACAAGGCCAACCACGGCAAGCGCCCCAACGGCAGCTGACGTGACGGTGCGCTCCGCGCGCCGCACGCACGCGAGAGCCCCGGACCGATGTGGTCCGGGGCTCTTCTTCGTCTCGCGGCGCGGCCGGTACTAGTCGGCCGAAGAGGTCCGCTTCTTGGCCCGCACCTCGACCGAGGTGCCGTCCGGCCCGCGCTCGACCGTCACGTCCGCCTGCCGAAGCACCGTCTCTCGGATCGAGCTGCGCAACCGTTCCCGCAGGTCCGAAGGGGCGTGCTCGCCGCCGCACTTGCGGTGCAGCAGCTCCTTGAGGTGCTCCTCCAAGCCGTAGTGCTCCAGGCAGCTCCCGCACTCGTCGAGATGCTCCTGCAGCGCCTCGCGCCGGTCCTGGTTGCACTCGTTGTCCAGGAACAGCCACACCTCGGCGAGCACGTCCTCGCAGGACGCCTCGTCATGTTCGCACGTCACGAGGTGCTCACCTCCTGCTTTTTCTCCCTGAGGAAACCACGGTCGCGCGCCACGTCGGTGAGCATGTCGCGCAGCTGCCTGCGGCCGCGGTGCAGCCGCGACATCACCGTGCCGATGGGCGTCCCCATGATCTCGGCGATCTCCTTGTAGGCGAAGCCTTCCACATCGGCCAAGTAGACGACCATGCGGAACTCCTCCGCCAACTGCTGCAGCGCGTTCTTCACGTCGGAGTCCGGCAGCCGGTCCAGCGCCTCCACCTCGGCCGAGCGCAGCCCGGTGGAGGTGTGGTTCTCGGCCTGGGCGAGCTGCCAGTCGGCGATCTCGTCGGTCGGCTGCTGCTGCGGCTGCCGCTGCCGCTTGCGGTAGCCGTTGATGTAGGTGTTGGTGAGGATGCGGTACAGCCACGCCTTCAGGTTCGTGCCCTGCTTGAACGACTTGAACGCCGAGTAGGCCTTCAAGTAGGTCTCCTGCACGAGGTCCTCGGCGTCCGGCGCGTTGCGCGTCATCCGCAGCGCCGCGCCGTAGAGCTGGTCGAGCAGCGGCATCGCATCCCGCTCGAAGCGGGCCACGCGCTGCTGGTCGGTCTCCTCGACCTGCTCCGGCTCGGCCGCCGCGGCATCGCCGCCGGCGGTCCCCGCCGTGCCGGGTTGCTCCGGGGTGTTGACCACCGGGATCCTTTCCCGCCGCCAGGAAGAGGTGGCTGCTGGCGACGAACCCATGCCGTCCTGCGCATGGACCCACTTCGAGGATACCCGCCCGATGCCCCGCTCACCTGCATCAGAGCGCTCGGGCAGGTCCCGCTGCCGTTCGAGTAAGCACGTGTTCGTCAACTCCGTCACGGCCGGTCCAACGCGGTGCGGCCGGTGGGTATTCCTGCTCCTAGGGTCAGGGCATGGCAGGCAGGGGAACACCGGCGACCGCGCTGCTGGACCGGCAGCGGGTCGCGCACCGGGTGCACGCGTACGAGCACGACCCGCGGGCGGAGTCCTTCGGCGAGGAAGCGGCCGATGCGCTGGGACAACCGCCGGAGCGGGTGTTCAAGACGCTGGTCGCCGAGGTCGACGGGGCGCTGGTGGTGGGGGTGGTGCCGGTGACCGGGCAGCTCGACCTCAAGGCGCTGGCCGCGGCGCGCGGCGGCAAGAAGGCGAAGCTCGCCGACATGGCAGCCGCCGAGCGCGCCACCGGTTACGTGGCGGGCGGCATCTCGCCGCTGGGGCAGAAGAAGCGGCTGCCGGTGGTCGTCGACTCCTCGGCCGAGGCGTTCGACACGATCTTCTGCAGCGCGGGCCGCCGCGGCCTGGAGATCGAGCTCGCCGCCGCCGACCTGGTCCGGTTGCTGGACGCGCAGGTCGCCGACATCGCCGGGGCCTGATCAGTCGAGCGGCCGCAGGACCCGGGTGAGCCACTCCTCGACCCCGCGGAACACGGCGTCGACGTCGGCCTTCAACGAGTGGTCCCCGGCGACGAGCACCACTTCGCGCCGGTGCGCCGGTTCGGGCCTGCCGAACGCGTCCCGTTCCCCCTGCACCACCAGCACCGGGGGGTCGACGGCGTCGAGCTCGCCGAGCCGCGACTTCTCCGGCTTGCCCGGCGGGTGCAGCGGGAACGCCAGGCACAGCACCGCGGACGCGGTACCCGCCTCGGCGGTGCGGCACGCCACCCGCGCCCCGGAGGAACGACCGCCGAACAGCAGCGGCAGGTCCGCGAACCAGCGCTCGCCGAGGTCTTCGGCGACGGCCAGCCACGCGGCGTCGAGCTGCTTGGCGGGCGCGGGTGCCTTCCGGCCCGCGACGCGGTAGGGCTGTTCGACCAGCGCCACGTGCACGCCGGCGCCGGTGGCGGCGCGAGTCGCGGCCACCAGGTCGGGCGCCGCGATGCCGCCGCCCGCACCGTGCCCGAGCAGCAGCGCCGCCCGGCCCTCCTCGGCGCAGTGCAGCTCGGCCGCGGCCGGGCCGTGCGGGGTGTCGATCTGCACGCGGGTCATTCGAACAGCGCCCCCTGCTCGGCGGGTGCGGGCACCGGCTCCGCCGGGTCCAGCAGGCCCGGGTGGTTGTTGCGCATGTTGTTCACCTCGGTGGACACCGTGGTCAGGTCCAGCTCCGCGAGCAACCGCGGATCCGGGTCGAGCAGCGGGCGCGGATCGTCGCGCTCCGGGTCGAGCCAGTCGGCCCACTTGTCCGCGGGCAGCACCAGCGGCATCCGGTGGTGCACGCCCGCGAGCTCGCCGACCGCGTCGGTGGTGACGACGGCGCAGGTCACCAAGGGTGCGGAGGTGTTCTCCGGCGACCACCGCGCGGAGAACACGGCGGCCATCGCGAGGCTGGCCCCGCCGCGGTGCGCGCACAGGTACGGCTGCCTGCGCTTGTCGCCGGGCCGCCACTCGTACCAGCCGGTCGCGGGCATCAGGCAGCGGCGGCGGGCCGCGGACTCGGCGTACGCGGGCTTGGTGGTGATCGTCTCAGCCCGCGCGTTGATCATCGGCGGTCCGCTGGTGGCGTCCTTCGCCCAGGTCGGCACGAGCCCCCAGCGCACCGGCCGCACGCTGCGCTCGGTGCCGCGGCGCACCACGATCGGCACCGTCTTGGTCGGCGTCACGTTGTAGTCCGGGCCGAGCAGCCCCTCCGAGCGGTCCACCGCGTCGAACTCGGCGGCCAGCGCCGCCGGGTCGCGCCGCACCGCGTAGCGACCGCACATCAGCACTCACCCCGCGTCCCGAGCATGATCCAACGCTACCGCCGGGTCCGGGTCGTCCTGCGGGGCGATGAGCTCGGCGCCGTTGTGCCGCACGTCGTTCACCGCCGAGGACACCGGCCGCAGCTCCAGCGCGGCCACCAGGTCCGGCGAGGGTTCGAGCAGGCCGGACGCGTCGTGGCGCTCGGGGTCGAGCCAGTCCTCCCACCGGTCCGCGGGCAACACCAGCGGCATCCGGTCGTGCACCTCGGCGAGCGCCCCGACGGCCGCGGTGGTCAGCACCGAACAGGTCACCAGCGGCGGTGCGTCCTCCGCCGCGGCCGGGTCGTGCCAGGTCTCCCACAGCCCGGCCAGCGCCAGGCTCGCCCCGTCCGGCGAGGTCATGAAGTAGGGCTGCTTGCGGTCGCCGTCGCGCTTCCACTCGTACCAGCCGTCGGCGGGCAGCAGGCACCGGCGGTACTTCGCCGCGGCGCGGAACGCGGGCTTCGACACGACCGTCTCCGCCTTCGCGTTGATCATGCGGTTGCCGATCTTCGGGTCCTTCGCCCACTTCGGCACCAGGCCCCAGCGCATCGTCCGCAGCCTGCGCGCCGGTCCGCCGTCGCGGTGCCGCGCCACCACGGCGGGCACCTGCTTGGTGGGGGCCACGTTGTAGTCGGCTCCCCCGGCACCACCGCCGGTCCGGTCGTCGGCGGCGAACTCCGCGGCCAGCGCCGCCGGATCCTTCGTGGAGGCGTACCTGCCGCACATCTCCTGGTCACCTCCGCCGTCGCCGCCAGGAGCGGGATCGCGCCGCCCCCGAGCCCATCGTCGCAGCACCCACCGACGACGTCGAACTCCTCCGGCCCGGCCCCGGCCGGTTGAGCAGGGACGAATGCGGGATCATGGGGGCATGACGCAGCTCTGGCCCGCCCCGGTCGCCGCAGGCCCGGTCCGCGCGACGGTCCCCGTCCCCGGCTCCAAGTCGATCACCAACCGCGCATTGGTGCTCGCCGCGCTCGCCGACGGGCCGTCCACGCTGCGCGGGCCGCTGCGCAGCAGGGACACCGAGCTGATGGCGGCGGCGCTGCGCTCCCTCGGCACCGCGGTGCGGGACGGCGCCGACGGCGCCTGGCTGGTCGAACCGGGCGAGCTGCGCGCGCCCGCGAGCGTCGACTGCGGCCTCGCCGGGACCGTGATGCGCTTCCTGCCGCCGCTGGCCGCGCTCGCCGAAGGACCGGTGTCCTTCGACGGCGACCCGCACGCGCGGAAGCGGCCGCTGGACACGGTGCTCGACGCGCTGCGCGAGCTCGGCGCCGACATCACCGGCGACTCGCTGCCGTTCGAACTGCGCGGCACCGGGTCGCTGCCCGGCGGGCAGGTCACCATCGACGCCTCCGCGTCCTCCCAGTTCGTCTCCGGGCTGCTGCTGTCCGCCCCGCGGTTCGAGCAGGGCGTGACCGTGGTGCACGACGGGCCGCCGGTGCCGTCGCTGCCGCACATCGACATGACCGTCGCGATGCTGCGGGAGGCGGGCGTGGGGGGCGACGACCAGCGGCCGAACACCTGGCAGGTCTCCCCCGGGCCGATCCGGGCGCTGGACCTCGACGTCGAACCGGACCTGTCCAATGCGACCCCGTTCCTGGCGGCCGCGGCCGCCACCGCCGGGGAGGTCACCGTGCCGGGCTGGCCGTCGGCCACGACGCAGGCGGGCGACGCGTTCCGGGACATCCTCACCGCGATGGGCGCCGAGGTCGCGCTGCACGCCGGCGGGCTCACCGCCACCGGCCCGGAACGGCTGCTGCCGGTCGACGTCGACCTGCACGAGGTCGGCGAGCTCGCCCCGACCGTCGCCGCGCTCGCCGCGCTCGCCGAGGGGCCCTCGCGGCTGCACGGCATCGCGCACCTGCGCGGGCACGAGACCGACCGGCTCGCCGCGCTGGAACGGGAGATCACCGGCCTCGGCGGGGACGTCGAGCAGACCGCCGACGGACTGCTGATCCGGCCCCGGCCGCTGCGCGGCGGCACCTGGCACACCTACGCCGACCACCGGATGGCCACCGCGGGCGCCATCCTCGGCCTGCGGGTCCCCGGCGTCGAAGTGGAGGACGTCGCGACCACCCGCAAGACCATCCCCGACTTCCCCGGGATGTGGACGGCGATGCTGGAGCCGGTGGCCTGATGGGCCGCCGCGGCTGGCGAGACCTGGACGAATCCGATGTGCGGGTGCGTCCCGGGCGCGGCACCCGACCGCGCAGCAAGCGGCGCCCGGAGCACGCCGACGCCGCCACGGCCATGGTCGTGGCCGTGGACCGGGGCCGGTGGACCTGCGCGCTCGACGGGGACCCGGACCGCCTGGTCACCTCGATGCGCGCCCGCGAACTGGGCCGCACCCCGGTCGTCGTCGGCGACCAGGTGGACCTCGTCGGCGACACGTCCGGTCGCGCCGACACGCTCGCCCGGATCGTGCGGGTCGCCGACCGCAGCAGCGTGCTGCGCCGCACCGCCGACGACACCGACCCGTACGAGCGGATCGTGGTCGCGAACGCGCAGCGGCTCATCATCGTCGCCTCGCTCGCCGACCCGCCGCCGCGCACCGGGCTGATCGACCGCTGCCTCGTCGCCGCCTACGCGGGCGGGCTGACCCCGGTGCTGTGCCTCACCAAGTCCGACCTGGCCACCCCGGACGAGGTGCTGGCGACCTATTCGGCGCTGCCGCTGCCGATCGTCGTCACCAACATGCACGAGCTGCACGAGGACCTGTCCGAGCAGCTCGACGGCCGGGTGTGCGCCCTGGTCGGGCACTCCGGCGTCGGCAAGTCGACGCTGGTGAACACGCTGGTGCCGCACGCCGAACGCGCCACCGGCGAGGTCAGCGGCGTCGGCAAGGGCAGGCACACCTCGACCTCGGCGGTAGCGCTCCCGCTGCCCGCGGGCGGCTGGGTCGTCGACACCCCGGGCATCCGCTCGTTCGGCCTGGCGCACGTCACTGCCGGCGACCTGATCAGCGCCTTCACCGGGTTCGCCGAGGCCGCCGAGGAATGCCCGTCGAACTGCGGGCACCTCGGCGGCGGTGCGGACCCGGAATGCCACCTCGACACCTACGCCGCCGAAGCGGGTGCGGGCCGCACCGAGCAGCTCAGCTCGCTGCGGCGGCTGCTGCGGTCCCGCGCGGGACGCGACGAAGCCTGACCGGCACCCGGCCGGGTGGAAGCGGTCTTCCCGGACGGGCCGCGTCCGCACGGCGGAAATCCTTGCGGCCGAACGGGAATCCCGGGGAAAGCCGCAACGCCGCGGAAACCTCGACGACTCGAACGGCACCTGTGCTCGCCGCACGGCGTTGCTAGCGTCGGACGCGGACGTCGTCCCCCGACGAGGAGCTCGACCATGCCCCGAGTCCGCCACGCCACCCCGCTGACCGCCGTTCTGCTCGGCGCCCTCGCCGCGGTGAGCTGCGCCCCCGCGCCCGCACCGCAGCCCTCCATGCCCGCCGCCGCGCGACCCGACCCGCGCCCGTCCGCCGAACCGCTGCTCGCCGACGTGCTGCACCGCATCGACGAGGAGGGCAGCGTGCGCAGCAGCGTGCGCGGCGACCTCGGCTTCGTCGGCGAACTCGCCGGCGATGGCCACGTGCGCTACACCGCCGACCGCGCCGACGTGGCCCTGCACGGCACCACCAAGCCGGCCGCCGCCCAGCCACCGCAACCGGTGGAACTCGCCGTGGTCGACGGCGTCGGCTATCTGAAGTCGCCGCTGCTGCAGCCGGAACCGGGCAAGCCGTGGCTGCGGCTCGCCGCCGACGGCACCGACTTCGCCGCGAAGCTGCTCTCCCCCGCCCTCCGCCAGGTGCAGGACGCCGCCGATCCGCGCGCCACGTTCGCCGGGGTCGCCGGCGCCACCAGGATCCAGTCGAGCGCGCCGGAACAGGTCGACGGCACCCCCACCACCCGGTACAGCATCCGGGTGCTCACCGCGCAGGGCGCCGCATCCGCGCCCGACGAGCAGCAGCGGACCCGGCTGCGCAAGGCCGCCGACGCGGGGCGCACCGAGATCGGCTACGAGCTGTGGCTCGACGACCGCGGCCTCCCCGCGCGGTTCGCCGCCACCGAGCAGGTCGCGCAAGCCGGGCAGGTATCGCTGACCTCCACCTACCGCGACTGGGGCGCGCCCGTCGACATCGCGCCGCCACCCGCCGACCAGGTCGGGGCCTTCCCGGACGGCCCGCTGCCCGGAGCGCAACCGCCGCGTTGACGAACTTCCGCGAACAGCCCACAACGGTCGAACCGCGCTGCTAGCTTCCTCTCGCCGATATTGATCAGGGGAAGGAAGTTCCGTGCGCCGCACGAGCATCGCAGTGTGCACCGTCGCGTTGACCGCGACCTTGGGGGGATGTGCCCTCGGTCAGAACCCGGGTGGTGCCGGGGAGACCGGTTCCAGCGACTCCGGGGCCCAGCAGGGCGGGGCTTACAGCGACCTCGCCTCGCTGGTCTCCGGCGCCTCCCAGGTCATGGACGACAGCAAGTCGTACAAGCTGAAGCTGAACGCCACGCTCGGCAGCGCCGGTGGACTCCAGAGCGACTGCGACGTCGACGCCGCCAAGTCCGCGATGAGCTGCACCGGCACCACCGGTGAGATCATCGTCATCGACGGCGAGACGTACATGAACAACCCGCAGCTGAACTCGATGGGCGGGGACCCGGGCAAGCCGTGGGTGCACATCGCCCAGAACAGCCCCGCGGCCGCCGTCGGCGGCGCGCAGTCCACCGCGCTGTCCGAGGCCGCCGACTTCCGCAAGCTGCTGCCGGAAGGCTCCCAGTTCACCGCGGCGGGCTCCGACACCGTCGACGGGACGCAGGCCACCAAGTACGAGGTCGTCACCAACATCAACGACGTCGTCGGCTCCGCCGAGGGCATCCTCAAGCAGAGCTACGAGATGATGCTGAAGGCCGGTGTCACCGAGCTCAAGCAGACCGTGTGGGCCGACGAGGAAGGCCGCCCGCTCAAGGTCGAGCAGGTCACTCCCCCGATGAACATCGCGGGCCAGCAGGTCGGCGAATCGACCACCACCCTCACCTACTCCGACTGGGGGAAGCCGGTCAGCGTCGCGAAGCCGGACGCCTCCCAGATCCGGGAGTTCGAGATGCCGGGTCTGCCGCAAGGCCCGTGAACCGCGACCGGGCGGGGGGGCCCCCCCCCCCCCCCCCCCCCGCGGGCCCCCCCGAACACAGGGCCCGCCCCGCCCCCCCCGCCGGGCCGCCCCCCCCCCCGGGGCGCCCGCCCCCCCCCGCCCACTGCGGCGGCGGGTCCAAGCGGGGGGTTGGCCGACTGCGGGTGCGGCCGGGCGAACACGACGGTGCCGGACGCGTCCACCCGGACCAGACCGTCGCCGACGCGCGGACTGGTGTGCAC
>NZ_JAIUKB010000143.1:0-6937 GCF_020176785.1 Saccharopolyspora sp. 6V
GGAAGCCCGTTTCGCGACCCCGCCGCACCCGGCCCGATTCGTTTTCGGCCCGTTCCGTGCTGGCAGAAAGAAATCTACACGGGCCGAAAACGGCCTTGAACACCACCCCCCCATTAACGCGAAAACCGCAGGTCATCCCGCTTCACCCGGATGGCGGCTTGCCGTGGGACCACCGAGCACCGGGACACCGGGCCGCGGCCCGGCCCGAGTCCGGCGATCTCCATCGAGTGATCGCGGTGCGTTTCGCGGGCTGCACCCACCCGCGCGCCGGTAGCCTGCTCGCCGACCAAGAGGCAGGGGGTAACCGTGGACTCGACACCGATCTACACCGAGTTGCAGCAGCAGCTGATCGACCCGGAGGCGGACAACTGGGGACTGAGCTCCCCACCCGAGTTCGCCGCGGCGCTGACCGAGAGCGCCGAGTCGTCGGCCGCCGAACCGGTGGCCGCTCAGCACGGCGACTCCGGCGGTCGCGCGAAAGGGCGCAGGCACCGCGCCGCCGATTGAGGCACCGAGCGCTCCGCGCGCGGGGGAGGCGGCAGCGGAGCGACCGGTACCGGAAAGACGAAGAACCGCATCGCGGATCACCACGATGCGGTTCTTCTGCGTTCGGGGCCGGAAGCGTCCCGTTCCGGGAACGCGGCCGGCCGGGACCACCGGTACCGGCTCAGTCCACAGCGGACGAGAATTGCGGCAGGGACACGGAGGCGACGGTGGAGTTCGACCGCTCCTCCTCCTGGCGCGGAGGTTCGGGGACGAGCTGTTCCGGTTCGCGCGGTTCCACCGGGAGTGCGGGTCCTGCCTCGGCGGCCTGCTCGTCCGCTTCCGGTTCCTGCTGCTTGTGCAACCGGTCCTTGCTCCGTTGCGCGGCACCGCGAATCTGCTCGGTCAGCTGCCGGTTGGCCTGGCGGGCGTCGCGTTCGTCCCGTTCCTGGCGTTTGGCCGTCGCGGCGGACTGCTCGCGCTCGGGAACGCGCGCCCGCTCGATGTACCGGGCGAAGACTCCGCGCAGGCGTTGCGCGTGCCGTTCGCTCAAGTCGATTTCGTAGGTCACGCCGTCCAGCGCGAAAGTAACGGTCTGCTGGGCTGGCGACCCGTCTATGTCGTCGACGAGTTCGACCTGAATCCGCTCGGCCATGATCACCTGTCTCGGGAACGTGCCCCGTCTCGATCCGCGACACCTGCAGGCGAGACTCCTGCGACCCTGACCCACGTTGTAGCACGCGGCATCGCTGTTGTCTCGCGTCAACGATAGAACAGCACCACCGGCCGTTGAGAACCGCCGTGCGGGGGCACCGTCGACCCCGCGATGCCGGGTCCCGGGCGAACCGCCCCGCGACACACCGTAGCCGATCGGCCGCGAAATCGAGAAAGTAATCTGAAGCACAACGTCGCTACAACAGCGTTCCGAGCTCACGGTCAGTGCTCGACGGACCCAGGGTGGCACATTTTCGCAACAACGGTTTATTGTTCAGAACGTTCTTCGTACGCTCTCGCACGAAGGCCAGCAATAACGAACCGGAATCGAGGGTTTTCCAGTGGCGCAGAAGGTCACCGTGCAGCTCGTCGACGACGTCGACGGGTCGGAAGCGGAGTCGACGGTCGAGTTCAGCCTGGACGGGGTCGACTACACCATCGACCTGTCCGCCGACAACGCAGCGAAACTGCGGGACTCGTTGGCGTCGTACGTCTCCGCCGCACGCCGCACCGGGGGTCGCAAGCGCGCGGCGGGCAAGGCGGGCAAGACCGCCGCTGCTCCTACCGCCGCCGACCGGGAACGCAACCAGGCCATTCGGGAATGGGCCCGGGAGCAGGGCATGCAGGTGTCGGATCGGGGACGCATTCCCTCGGAGATCGTGGACGCCTACGACAAGGCCAAGTGAGTCCATCGGGGTGTCGCGCGACGCCGCCCGTGCGGGATCGGACATTTCTCCGGTCGGCGGCGTCCGCGACATTCCACCCCGCTTCCGCGCTCAGCCGCGGAACTCCCTGATCTCCTGTTCCGTCGGCATCGACGACATGGCGCCGTGGCGCCCCACGGCCAGCGCGGACGCTGCCGAGGCCGCCGCCAGCGCTTCCCGGACCTCCGCTCCCCCGGCCCGCGCGGCCGCGAAGACACCGACGAAGGTGTCCCCCGCCGCAGTGGTGTCCACGGCCCGCACCCGATGGGCGGGCGACCGGACGACCTCTCCCGCCGCATTGCCGTAGAGGGCTCCTTCGGCACCGAGCGTGATGATCGCTTCCGGTACTCGTTCCACCAATTCCCGCAACGCCGCGTCGGGATCGTCGCGACCGGTGAGGACCGCGGCTTCGTGTTCGTTCGGCACCAGCACGTCCACGTTCGCCAGCAACTCGGCGGACAGTTCCGCGGCGGGAGCCGGCGTGAGAATCACCGGAACTCCGGCGGAGCGCCCGGCCGCGGCGGCGGATTCGACCCCGGCGAACGGGATCTCCAGCTGCAGCAGCAGCGCTCCGGAACTCGCGATCAGTTCGGCATCGCCGGGCGCGAGCGAATCGACGGTCGCATTGGCCCCCGGGACCACGACGATCGCGTTTCCGCCGTCGTCGTCGACGACGATATGCGCCGTGCCGCTGTTTCCGGGGACGGTGCGCAGACCGCGGGTATCGACTCCGAACCCGCGCAATGCCTCGCGCAGCCCGCCGCCCAGTTCGTCCTCCCCGACCGCGCCGATCATGAGCGCTTCCGCGCCCGCTCTGGCGGCCGCGACGGCCTGGTTCGCGCCCTTTCCGCCGGGCGCCGTGCGGAATTCGCGCCCGAGCACGGTTTCGCCGCGCTTCGGCGCGGTCCCCACGTAGGCCACCAGATCCATGTTGCAGCTGCCGAACACCGCCACCGTCGTCGTCACCGGGCCATGATCCCGCTTTCCCCGGAGGTGGCGCAGGCGGCTCTCCGCGCGGGCAGGCACGTACCATGCGGTGCGTTCGGGAGGAGAGGGCGAGCAGCGGTGGACTACGTGGTGACGGCGGTACTAGAACCGCCGGTGGCGGTGCAGGGACTGGACGAGTTGCAGCAGCAGGGCGTGGTCGCGCTGCTCGACCGCAGGCTCGCGCTCGTGGAAGGCGTCACCGGGCCGGACCAGGCCGACATCGACGTGCTGGACTTCCGGATCTCGCCGGGCCCGGCCCGGACGACGGTGGAACTGGTGCTGGACGCGCCGTCGCTGGTATCGGCGGAGTGGGCGGCGGCGACGGTGCTCGACGAGCTGCTCAGCGAGATCGACCTGCTCAGCGGCTGGTCGGTCGCGGAGTCGAAGGTGCGGATCACCGAAGACGAGTTCAACCAGAGCCTGGCCGCGGCGGACGTGCGCACTCCGGACGACTCCAGCGAGCTGGAGCTGGCCGTGGAGGAGGCGCTGGGGGCCGCGGAACCGGTGGTGGAGGCGCGGCACTGGCGGGAGACGCTGCTGGAGTGCGCGCCCCGGCTGCGCGCCTTCGGTCCGGAGGCGTTCGCCGCCCCGGACGTGGAGGAGTCGGCGGCGCGGCTCGCGGCGGGCGCGCTGATCCACGCGGTGTGGGTGGTGACCGACGAGATCTTCTACGACGAGCTGTCGTTGTCCATCAACAACGCGACGGTCGACGAGGCCCAGGGCCTGCTGGTGCTGGCGGAGCTGCCGCCCTGCTACGGCGCCCGCTACGACTCGGCGTTCGCCCGGGCGTTCCTGCTGGCGTCGGCGGCGGTGGCGACGCGGCTGTCGGAGCCGGTGTGGACGCCGCCGCGCTGCGTGGCCGAAGCGCTGGCGCTGCGGCTGGTGGTGCACGAGGCGCAGGTGCTGCTGGACGCGGCGGAGCTGCTGGACTGGTCGCAGAGCACGCCGATCTTCGCCCGGTTCGCCGCCACCGCGTTCGGCGACACCGCGCACGAGCGGTTGTACGAGGTGGACGCGCGGCTCGCGGAGGATGCGGGGAACGCGGAGCTGGAGGCGCAGCTGCGCGAGCGGGGCATCGCGTTCGAGCAGTGGTTCGGCGCGCGCAGCGGCGCCCCTGGGCTGCACCCGTACCTGCAGTTCCTCTGACGCCGGGCATGCGAAGAGCCCGCCGGATCGGGTGATCCGGCGGGCTCTTCGGCGTTCGCTCAGCCCTGGTTGCGCACCGAGTAGGGCGGGACGGTGCAGCCGATGAGGCTGGCGTCGTCGATGGTGCGCGGCTGGTACTCGCTGTTCGGGAGGTTCTCCAGCATGAGGTTGGTGGGGTCGTCGACCGGTTCGGCGCGGCCGAACAGGAACGCCCACTCGTGCTCGTCGGAGCCGAAGTAGGTGACGGTCTCGAACACCGACCGGAACCGGTTGTAGGCGCGGATCAGCGTTTCGTTGCGCCACACGGTGGGGCAGCCCGCCTGGAAGGCGACGACGCCGCCGGGGGCGAGCACGGTCTGGCAGCGCTGCAGGAATTCGAGGCCGTAGAGCCGGTTGTGCTGGCCGTCGGCGTCGTCCGCGCGTTCGTCGGGCAGGTCCACGACGACGAGGTCGTAGCCTTCCGGCGGGGCCTGTTCCAGGAAGGCCACTCCGTCGCCGAAGTGCAGGGTGATGGGCCCGTCGCCGCGTTGCAGCGCGGGGATCTCGTCGGTGGTGTAGCCGTAGGGCAGGTGCTCGGCGCAGGCCCGGACGCATTCCTCGTCGATGTCGACGTGGTCGACGCGGGTGGCTCCGGCGGCGACGGCGAGCTGGCTGGCGACGCCTTCGCTGGAGCCGATGATGAGCACCCGGTCCAGGTTCGCGGCGAGCAGGAAGCCGGGGACCAGCATGGCCTCGTGGTAGACGAGCTGGGAGAACTCGGTGCTCTGCCGGTCGTCGTCGCAGAACAGCGAGACGCCTTGGTCGGTGCGGCCGATGAGCACGTGCTGGTAGGCGGTGTCGCCTTCCCAGATCACGTCGTCGATGCGCCACAACCGCCGCATGTCGGCGCCCATGGGTTCGCTGACCCAACGCTGCCCGTCGATTTCGATCAACGGTGCTCCTCCTCGTTACGGCGCCCGGGTCGGGCGGGGGAACGCACTTGTGTGTCCATTGTGGAGGGTGTCCCGCCTGCTCGCGGTCGGCGAGTCGGCGAGCCGGTCACGAGACCAGTTCCGGGTCGTAGTCCCGGCCCCGGCGGATCGTGCGGGTGTTCACCGACGCGGGTCGCAGCGCTTCGGCGAGCAGTTCGACCGCCCGCTCGGGCTGCGCGGTGTTCCCACAGGTGAACACGTCGATGAAGATCGATCCCTCTTCGGGGTAGGTGTGCAGCGACGCATGGGATTCCGACAGCAGCGCCAGCACTGTGACGCCTTGCGGTTCGAACCGCTTGGCGATCACCTGGCACACCGTGGCCTGCGAGCGGCTCAGCGCGCTGTCCAGGGTGTCGCGCAGGAACTGCTCGTCGTCCAGCAGCTGCGCGTCCACACCGTCGAGCTCGGCGAGCACGTGCTGCCCGGTGAACAGACCGACGGGTTGCAGGGTTCCGGCATCGATCGACATCTATCGACCTCCCAACATTTCGCAGATTTCGCGGAGAACGTTCGTGTTGCGCTCCGGGCGCACCGCTGCGGCACGGGCGTGCCGCAGCGGTCAGGGTCGCTCGTGCCCGTCGATGCAACGGGTCGGCAGCGGCGGGAAGCCGTTGAAGCCGACCGAGGCGTAGCTGGCGGTGTAGGCACCGGCGCTGAGCAGGTCCACGGTGTCCCCGGCGCGCAGGGTCAGCGGCAGCTCGTAGCGGGTGCGCTGGTAGATCACGTCGTCGCCGTCGCAGGTGGGTCCGGCGAGCACGACCGGGCCGACCGGGTCGCCGTCGCGGGAGGTGCGCAGCCGGTAGGTGATCGCTTCGCCTTCGGTCTCGGCGAGCCCGTTGTAGCGGCCGACGTCGAGGTAGACCCAGCGGCGTTCGCCGTCGGAGTCCGGGGAGACGAGGACGACTTCGCTGCGCAGCACGCCGGCGTCGCCGACGAGGCGGCGGCCGGGTTCAACGAGCAGTTCGGGCCGGTCGGCGCCGAACTCGCGGTCGAGGGCCTGCTCGATGCGCCGCGCGTAGTCGGTCAGCGGCGGCGCGGCGTCGGTGTAGTGCGCGGGCAGCCCGCCGCCGAGGTTGACCAGTCGCGGCCGGACGCCGTGCTCGGCGGCGCCGCGGAACACTCGGTGGGCGGCGGCGATGCCGTGCTCCCAGGCCGCGGCGTCGTGCTGCTGCGATCCGATGTGGAAGGACACGCCGCACGCGTCGAGGCCGAGTTCGGCGGCGCGGCCGAGCAGCCGGACCGCGGTCTCGGGGGTGCAGCCGAACTTGCGGCCGAACGGGGTGCGGGAGCCGTCGTTGGCGACGAGCACGCGGCAGAACACGCTCGCGCCGGGCGCGGCTTCGGCGATGGCGGTGAGGTCGGCTTCGCTGTCGGTGGCGAACAGCCGGACGCCCTGCGCGTGGGCGCGGGCGATGTCGGCGCGCTTCTTGATGGTGTTGCCGTAGGAGATCGCCGCGGGGTCGGCGCCCTGTTCGAGGCAGAGGTCGATCTCGCCGGGGCTGGCGACGTCGAAGGAGGAGCCGAGCTCGACGAGCGCGGCGACGACTTCGGGCATCGGGTTGGCCTTGACCGCGTAGCAGATCCGCGCGTCCGGCAGTGCGGCTCGCAGTTCCGCGTAGCGCTCCCGCACCGCCGTCAGGTCCATCACCAGGCAAGGGGTGGCGGGTACCGCGCCGTCCAGGTGTTCCCGGATGCGTTCAGCGGAACGTGCCGCGGTTCCGGCGACGTCTCCGTCGCTCGGGCGGTCCGTCACACCGGTGGTGGCGGACTGATCGGTCAATCCCGTTACCTCCGTGGCTTCGCGTCGCGGGGGGGGGGGGGGGGGGGGGGGGGGCCGCCCCCCCCCCCCCCCCCGGGCCCCCCACCCGACCCGACGCCGGGGGGAGCACACCCCGGGCCGGCGGGGGGGGGGGGGGGGGCCCCCCCCCCGCC
>NZ_JAIUKB010000143.1:6946-17324 GCF_020176785.1 Saccharopolyspora sp. 6V
GGCGGGGGCCCGGGCGCCGGCGGGGCGGGGGGGGGGGCCCGCCCCCGGGGGGGGGGGTTAGGTCGGGCCCAACCCGTTCCCCGCGGGGGGGGCGGGGGGGGGGGGCGGGGGGGGGGGGGCCCCACCAAGCACGGTACCGGTCGACGCAGCCGATTACGAACCGATCGGGTGAAACATCCCCGGCCGGACGGGCGTTTGTGACGACTCACACGACGCAGCGGCCGATCAGGACGGGCTGTCGTCGAGAAGTTGCAGTGCGAGGTGGAAATCCACTCGTGCGGAGAGATTTCCCAGCTCTCGTCCGGTGATCTGCTCGACCCGGCCGATCCGGTACCGCAACGTGTTCACGTGCACGTGCAGCAGCGCGGCGCAGCGCGACCACGAACCCGAGCACTCCAGGAACACCCGCAGGGTGCGCACCAGATCCGCCGCGTGCGCCTCGTCGTAGGACAACAGCGGCCCCAGCAACCTGTCCCGGTAGGACCGGCGCAACTCCGCGGGCACCGACGCCAGCAGCACCCGGTGCGACGCCAGCGCATCCGCCGTCACCACCGCCGAATCCGGGGCCAGCTCCGCCAGCCGCCGCGCGTGCCCCGCCTCCTCCAGCGCGGAGCGCAAGCCGTCCGCCGCCGCGACGTCGCTGACGCCCGCCCGCAAACCGGCCGCCGGACCCGCCAGCTCCGCGAACCCGCGGAACCGCGCGGGCAGCCCCGCCAGCCGCCGCTCGTCGGCCGCGAACACCGCGACCGCCACCTCCCCCAGCGGCGCCACGACCGACGGCGAACCCGTCGCCGCCGCCAACTCGCGCAGCACCGCGGCCGCGCGCGCCACACCACCCGGCACCGACAGCTGCACCACCCGCAGCGGTTCCTCCACCGGCACACCCGCCGCGTCCAGCCGCGCCGCCACCTCCGCCGCGCTCGACGTGCCGTCGAGCAGCCTGCGCAGCGCCGACTCCGCGGACCGGCCCGCGATGCGCCGCGCCTGGTCCACGCGGCTGCGCACCAGGGCGACCACGGTCGCGAGTTCCCCGAGCGCCTCCGGTGGGACCGCGCCGGCGCGGGACACCACGAACCAGCGGGCGATGCGCGGCTCACCGCCACCGCCCACCGGGCGGAAGGACCACCCGGCCCGAGTCCCCTCCCCCGACAGGCCGGGGCGCAGGTCGTCCGCGGCCGGCGGCTCCGCGGGACCCGCCAGCACCGCTCCCGCGCCGGACAGCACCCAGCAGCCGGTGCCCAGCTCGGCCGATGCCCGCTCCAGCACCTCGTCCAGCCCGGCGCCCGCCGCCAACGCCGACACCCAGCCCCGGCCCGCCGCGCGGTGCGCGTCCAGGATCCGCTCGGACAACGCGCTGAAGCTGACCGCGACCGGCACCTCCAGCAGCGGGAGGCCGTGTTCCCGGCAGGCGGCCACCAGGTCCGGCGGAGTGCTGCCCAGCCGCGCCGTGCCCGCGGCGACCGCCGCCACGCCCGCCGCCACGCCCGCCGCCGCGAGCGCGGCGGCGAACCGGGCCGAATCCGCCGGGTCCGCTCGCCACATCAGGCCGGTGACGACCAGCTCGCCGCCGCTCAGGTAGCGGCTCGGGTCGAGCAGGTCGGTGACGTACACGCCGCGGACCACCGGATCCGCCGGGCCGGTGAGCAGCGTCAGACCCAGGTCCGGGTCGTCGACGAGTTCGCTCAGGCGCACGCCGCTCACTCTGCACCGTCCGGGGCGGGCTGTGGAGTCCCGCGGGAGGGAGTGAACGGACCGTTCGTCCGATCTAGTTGGACGAACGGTCCGTTCACCCGGCTCGGCCGTGCGGGCGGCGGCGGTGTGCGGTGCGGCACCGCTCGACCCGAGCGCGGGCGGCGAGTGCCGCGGGATCCGTAGTGAACGGACCGTTCGTCCCATCCCGTTGGGCGAACGGTCCGTTCACTCCGCAGCGGTGGGTGCGCGCTTCGGGAGGCGACCGGAGGGGCGCCGGTTCGTAGGAACGTACGAGGGACGGGTGTTCACCCGTCCGGCATTTCGGGTGTTCCACCGCTGGTCAACCTCCGTTCGCGAGTTGTGTACTGGGACGACCACCCACGGCGACGGGCTACGAGTGGTGCGGCCCTCGTCGACTCCGACCGACAGGGGGGAAGCGCCGTGGACTTCCTGCGCCCGGCCTCGTGGCGCGAGGCCCTGGAGATCCGGGCGGCCCGCCCCGCGGCGACCGTGCTGGCGGGAGGCACCGACGTGCTGGTCGGGCTGAACTTCGGCCACGACCGGCCGGAGGCGCTGCTGGACCTCACCGCCACCGGCGCCGAGCAGGAGTGGTCGGAGTCGGACGGGGTGCTGCGCATCGGCGCGCTGCTGCCCTACGCGCGCCTGGTCGACGAGCTGGGCGACCGGCTCCCGGGCTTGGCGACGGCAGCGCGCACCGTCGGTTCTCCGCAGATCCGCAACCGGGGCACGCTCGGCGGGAACCTCGGTTCGGCCTCGCCGGCCGGGGACGGGCATCCACCGCTGCTGGCCTCGGACGCGCGCGTCGAGGTGGCCTCGGTGCGCGGTACCCGGACGCTGCCGGTCGCGGAGTTCTTCACCGGGCCCAAGCGCAACGCGCTCGCCGCGGACGAGCTGATCGCCGCGGTGCACGTGCCGACCGCTTCCGGCCCGCAGCAGTTCGCGAAGGTCGGCACCCGCAACGCGATGGTGATCGCGGTGTGCGCGTTCGCGATCGCCCTGCACCCGGACCGGCGGCGGATCGGCACCGGCGTGGGGTCGGCGGGCCCGGTGCCGTTCCGCGCGACGGCGGCCGAGGACTTCCTCGCCGCCGAACTCACCGCGAGCGACCGGTGGGAGCGGCCGCGGGAGCTGCCGGACCTGGTGGTGCGGCGGTTCGGCGAGCTCGTGGCGGCAGCCGCGCACCCCGTCGACGACGTGCGCGGCACCGCCGGGTACCGGCGGCACGCGCTGGGCGTCCTGGCCCGGCGGACGGTGCTGCGGGTGTGGGACGAGCACCGGAACGGGAGGCGGTCATGCGCGTGAACTTCACCGTCAACGGGCGGCGGCAGCGGGCCGACGACGTGTGGGAGGGCGAGAGCCTGCTGTACGTGCTGCGGGAACGCCTCGGCCTGCCCGGGTCGAAGAACGCCTGCGAGCAGGGCGAGTGCGGTTCGTGCACCGTGACCTTGGACGGGGTCCCGGTCTGCGCGTGCCTGGTCGCGGCCGGCCAGGTCGAGGGCCGGGAGGTGGGGACCGTGGAGGGGCTCGCCGACGGCGACCGGCTCAGCGAGGTGCAGCAGGCGTTCCTCGACGCGGGCGCCGTGCAGTGCGGGTTCTGCACCCCGGGCCTGCTGGTGCAGGCCACGGATCTGCTGCGGCGGCGCGCCGACCCGTCGGACGTGGAGATCCGGGAGGCGCTGGCAGGCAACCTGTGCCGCTGCACCGGCTACGAGAAGATCGTGGACGCGGTGCGGCTCGCGTCCCGGCGGGAGGCCGGCCATGCCTGAGCGGTTCGTGCTCGACGGTGCCGCGGTCGTCACCGTCGACGGCGCCGAGCACGCCGAGGGCCACGTGGTGGTCGACGGGGGCCGGATCGCCGCGGTCGGCGCCGGCCGGGCCGATCCGGGGCTGGGCGAGCGGATCGACGTGCGCGGTTGCCTGATCACGCCGGGCCTGGTCGACGCCCACCAGCACCTGTACCAGTGGGTGACGCGCGGGTTCGCGCCGGACGCGCCGCTGTTCGACTGGCTGACCTCGCTCTACCCGGTGTGGGCGGGGTTGGACGAGGACTGCGCGCACGCGGCGGCCGCCGCGGGTGCGGCGCGGCTGGCGTTGTCGGGGGCGACGACGATCGCCGACCACCACTACGTGTTCCCCCGCGACGGCGGTGACGTGTTCGGTGCGGTGATCGCCGCGGCCGGGAGCATCGGGGTGCGGCTGCACGCGGTGCGGGGCTGCATGGACCGCGGGCGTTCCCGGGGCGGGTTGCCGCCGGATTCGCTGGTGGAGGACGCGGACGTGGCGTTGGCGGGCACGGACGCGGCGATCGGCCGGTTCCACGATCCGAGTCCGGGGTCGGTGGTGCGGATCGCGGTGGGCCCGTGCTCGCCGTTCAGCGTCGGCGAGCGGTTGCTGCGGGACGCCGCGGAGCTGGCGCGGGCGCGCGGCGTGCGGCTGCACACGCACCTGGCGGAGACCGCGGAGGAGGAGCGGCGGTGCCGCGCCGAGTTCGGCCGCACCCCGGTGGAGCACGCCGACGCCCTCGGCTGGCTGGGCCCGGACGTGTGGCTGGCGCACACCGCGCACCTGTCGGCGGCGGAGGTGTCGCGGCTGGCGGAGACGGGCACGGGTTCGGCGCACTGCCCGAGTTCGAACGGCCGCCTGGGGGCGGGAACGGCGCCGCTGCGGGAGCTGCTGGACGCGGGCGTGCGGGTCGGGCTGGGTGCGGACGGGGCCGCGTCGAACGAGGCGGGCGGGATCGGCGAGGAGATGCGGCAGGCGCTGCTGACGGCACGGGCCCGGCGGGGTGGAGCTCCACCTGGGGCACGGGATCGGCGGGGTGCGGCGCTACCGGCGGAGCGGGACCGGCCCGGCACGGCGCGACCTGAGGACGCGGACCTGCCGGGCGCGGCGACATCGGCCGATCGGTCCCGGGGGCCGGCGGCGCTCTCGGTGCGGGAGGCGTTGTTCGCCGCCACCCTCGGCGGTGCCCGCTGCCTGGGCAGGCAGGACGAGCTGGGGTCGCTGCGGCCCGGGAAGCTCGCCGACCTCGCGGTGTGGCGGCTCGACGGGCTCGGTCACGCCGGGATCGAGGATCCGGTGGCGGCGCTGGTGCTGGGTCCGCTCCCGCCGCTGCGACTGCTGCTGCGCGGTGGCAGGCGCGTCGTCGAGGACGGCGCCCTCACCGCGGTGTCCGAAGTGGACTTGGCGCGCGACCTGCGCGCCGCGAGCGGCCGGATCCGCGCGCGATCCGGGGCACGGCACGGGGAGGTGGCCCGATGAGCGGTCCCACGCGCACTCCGCAGCACCTCGACACCGGCATCGCGGGCGGCATCGGGGAGTCCCCGTTGCGCCCGGACGGCACGTTGAAGGTGCGCGGCGAGTTCGCCTACTCCTCCGACCTGTGGGCGGAGCACATGCTGTGGGGCGCGACGCTGCGCAGCCCGCACCCGCACGCGCGGATCACCTCGATCGACGTGACCGGGGCGCTGCGGCTGCCGGGGGTGCGCGCGGTGCTCACCGCCGCCGACGTGCCCGGCCGCAACCGGTACGGGGTGAAGCAGCAGGACCAGCCGGTGCTGGCGGAGGACGTGGTGCGCTACCGGGGCGAGGCGGTGGCGCTGGTCGCCGCCGAGCATCCGGAGATCGCGCGCCGCGCCCTGGACCGCATCGCCGTGGACTACGAGGTGCTGCCCGCCAGCACCGACGCGGAGCTCGCCGCGCACGACCGGGCGCTGCCGCCGCTGCACCCCGGCGGGAACGTGGTGCGCCACCAGGTGATCCGCAAGGGGGACCCGGACGCGGTCGCCGACGTCGTCGTCTCCGGCACCTACACCGTGGGCATGCAGGACCAGGCGTTCCTCGGCCCCGAATCGGGGTTGGCGATCCCCGCCGAGGACGGCGGCGTGGACCTGTACCTGGCCACCCAGGACCTGCACTCGGACCGCACGCAGACCGCGGCCGCGCTCGGCCTCGACCCGGAACTGGTGCGGATGACGCTGTCCGGGGTGGGCGGCGCGTTCGGCGGGCGCGAGGACCTGTCGATCCAGGTGCACGTGTGCCTGCTGGCGCTGCGGACCGGGCGGCCGGTGAAGATGGTCTACGGCCGGGAGGAATCGTTCCACGGCCACGTGCACCGGCATCCGGCGAAGATGTACTACGAGCACGGTGCCACCCGGGACGGCGAGCTGGTGTACGTGAAGGCGCGGCAGTACTTCGACGGCGGTGCCTACGCCTCCAAGCCCCCCGTCGTCGTGGGGAACGCGACCACGCTCGGCGTCGGCCCCTACCGGGTGCCGAACGTGGACGTCGAAGCCTGGGGCCTGTACACGAACAACCCGCCGTGCGGGGCGATGCGCGGGCTCGGCGCGGTGCAGCCGACGTTCGCCTACGAGTCCCAGATGGACCGGCTCGCCGCCGAGCTCGGCATGGACCCGGTCGAGCTGCGCATCCGCAACGCCATCGCCGAGGGCGACACGATCCCCACCGGGCAGCGGATCGACCACCCGGCGCCCGTCGCCGAACTGCTGCGGCGGCTCACCGCGATCCCGCTGCCCGCGGTCGGCGGCGACCGGGACGTGCGGGAACTGCCCGGCGGTGTCGGCGGCACCACGCACGGCGAAGGGGTGGTGCGCGGCATCGGCTACGGGGTCACCATCAAGAACATCTGCTACTCCGAAGGCGCCGACGACCACTCCACGGCCCGCGTCCGGCTCGCCCTCGTCGGTGGCGAACCGCTCGCCGAAGTGCACACCGCCGCCGCCGAGGTCGGCCAGGGGCTCGTGACCGTGCAGCAGCAGATCGCCCGCACCGAGCTCGGCGTCGAACGCGTCACCATCCATCCCAACGACACCTCCGTCGGCCCCGCCGGATCCAGCTCCGCGTCCCGGCAGACCTACGTCACCGGCGGGGCGGTGCAGGCCGCGTGCGCCGCGGTGCGCGACGCGGTGCTGCTGCGCGCCGCGGAACTGCACGGCGTCACGCCCGCCGCGCTGTCCTTGCAGGGCGGGAAGATCGTGTCCGCGACGGCGGGCGTGCTCGCCGACCTCGCCGAGGTGCTCGGCGACGGGCCCGTCGAGCACACCCGCGAATACCACCACCGGCCCACCTTCCCCATGGGCGCCGACGGCGCGAGCGAACGCGTCCAGGTGCAGCACGCGTTCTCCGCGCACCGCGCCGTCGTCGACGTCGACGTCGAGCTCGGGCTGGTGAAGGTCGTGCGGCTCGACTGCGTGCAGGACGTCGGCAAGGCCGTCAACCCGGACGCCGTGCTCGGGCAGATCCAGGGCGGCAGCGCCCAAGGGCTCGGGCTCGCCGTCATGGAGGAGGTGCAGGTCGTCGACGGCGCCATGCGCAACGCGTCGTTCACCGACTACCTCATCCCCACCGCGCTCGACATGCCGCCGATGGAGATCGACGTCGTCGAACGCGGCGACCCGCACGCGCCGTACGGGGTACGCGGGGTCGGCGAGCCACCGACGATCTCCACCACGCCGGCCGTCGTCGCCGCGATCCGCGCCGCGACCGGCCGGGACCTCACCCACGTTCCCGTGGCACCGCACCACATCGTCTGAGCCCCGTTGGAGAACCACGTGCCGTCGACCGAACTCACCGACACCCGCTGGGCCGCGGAAGCCGTGGCACTCGCCGCCGGCAGCGTCACCCACGGCGGCGGACCGTTCGGCGCGCTCGTGCTGCGCGCCGGGCGGCCCGTCGCCAGCGGCACCAACCTCGTCACCGCCGAGCTCGATCCCACCGCGCACGCCGAGATCACCGCGATCCGCGCCGCCTGCCGGGAACTCGGCACGTTCCACCTCGACGGGTGCGTGCTGGTCAGCTCCTGCGAACCGTGCCCGATGTGCCTGGGCGCGGCGTTGTGGGCGCGGCTGGATCGCGTCGTGTACGCCGCCGACCGGCACGACGCGGCGCGCGGCGGGTTCGATGACCGGGCGTTCCACGACCTGTTCCGGCACCCCGAGCAGCCGTGGCCGACCCGCGTCCGCCAGGTGCAGCTGGCCGAACGGGCGGCACCGTTCGAGCGGTGGCTGGCGAAGGCGGACCGCGTCGACTACTGAACCGCCGCCCTGCCGGAGTGAACGGACCGTTCGACCAACTAGATCGGACAAAGGGTCCGTTCACTCCGCTGGTCGGTAGGGTCGGGGCATGCGGGTCGCTGGCGTGGTGCTGGCCGCGGGGGCGGGGCGGCGGTTCGGGATGCCGAAGGCGCTCGTCGACTACCGCGGCACCCTCCTGGTCGACCGCGCGGCCCGCGTGCTCACCGAGGGTGGTTGCGCACCGGTGCTCGTGGTGCTGGGCGCGGCCGAGGCGGAGGTGCGCGCGGCGGCGGAGCTGCGGGGCGTCGACGTGGTGTCCAACCCGGACTGGGACACCGGGATGGGTTCCTCGTTCCGGGCCGGCCTCACCGCGCTGGCAGGGGAATCCGCGGACGTGGCGGCAGCGCTGTTCCTGCCGGTGGACATGCCGGGCGTGACGGCGGAGGCGGTGCGCCGGGTCGCCGCGCACGCCGCGCCGGACGCCCTCGCCGCCGCATCACTCGACCAGCGACGCAGTCACCCTGTGTTGCTGGGACGCGCGCACTGGCGGGGGGCCGCGGCGACGGCCGTCGGAGATGCGGGTGCGCGCGGTTACCTTCGTGATCACGCCGTCACCCTGGTGAGGTGCGATGGCGTCTCGGAAGGTTTCGATATCGACCGGCCCGCAGACCTCGACCGCGGCTAACCCGTAGAGTCGGCTGTCACGCGTGAGGTGACGCCGAGCCACCGTCCGCGGCTGCGGCGCCCGCCGAGCAGGAGCGCCAACCCGGTCGGTGCGCGCGTGACCGGCCCGCAACAGCGCCGACGGGGAGGCAACATGGCAACGGGACACATCACGGCCAACTACGTGCCGGACGGCGACGACTGGTCGGTCACCGTCTCGACCGGGCAGACGACCCGCACCGCCCGCGCTCCCGGCCTCATCGCCGCCCGGGACCAGGCCGACCAGCTCATCGAGCACTTGGCGCCGAACCCCACCGGCCGCGTCGTGATCCACCTGCTCAACGGCGACGGCTTCGCGTTCAGCACCGCCTACCTGCAGGCGCGGCACGGGTTGTCCGACGAGGCGACCCGCCAGGCCGCTGCCGCCGCCGACACCGCCAGCGCGCACGCCGCGCGGTGACCCGGCGCCCCGCGCCCTGGATCGGAAGATCACCCGAAAGGTCCGGCGGAAACCACGCCCCCACCACTTCTCCCTAGGATGGTCGCCGTGAACGCACCGACCAGCAGCTTGCCCGACGGGACCGGCCGGTCCCCCGGACGCGGCCGGCCGCGGGACGCCACGCGCGACGCAGCCCTGCGCACCGCGGCGATGGAGGTCCTCGCGGAAGTCGGCTACCGCGCGCTGACGATGGATGCCGTCGCGGCCCGGGCCCGCGCGGGCAAGGCCACGATCTACCGGCGTTGGGAGTCGAAGCTCGACCTGGTGATCGACACCTGCAACGAGCTGGTGCAGCGCAACATCCCGGAGCCGGACACGGGCAGCGTGCCGGGCGACCTCGGCGAGTTCCTGCGCGCGTTCGCCACCTTCCTCACCGGGCCCGCGGGGAAGGCGGCGCAGGCGCTGGTCGGCGAGCTGCCGCACGAGCGGGAGCTCGCGGCGGCGTTCCGCGAGTCGTTCCTGCTGCCGCAGCGCGACGTGCTGCGGCGCATCGTGGAGCGCGGTGTGCGGCGCGGCGAGATCAACGCGCAGGCTCCGATGGACACCGTGGTGGAGCTCGCCGGTGCCGCGCTGCTGCACCGGCTGATGCTCACCGGTGAACCGCTGGACACGCGGTTCGTGGACCGGTTGCTGGCGGACGCGCTGCTGCCGCTGCTGCACCGCGACGTGTGAGCGCCGGCGTGCTGCGCGGGACCATCTCCCGGCTGCACCGCTGGCCGGTGAAGTCGTTGCGCGGCGAGGCCGTGCCCGCGGCCCGCTTCGACGAGCGCGGCATGGCCGGCGACCGGGCGCACGTCCTCGTCGACCAGCGCGAGCGGCGCGCCGGTTCGGTGCTGACGGTGCGGCAGAACCCGGCGCTACTGCACTGGTCGAGCGGCTACGGCGCGGAGGTCGTGGATCCGGTGCCCGCGCCGACGCTGCACGCGCCGGACGGCACCGCGTGGGACTGGGCCGATCCGCGGCTGCCCGCGGCGCTCACCGGTTCGCTGGGCATCCCGCTGAGCCTGCGCAGCGAACCGGGCAACCAGGACCGGGGCCCGACGGTGCTGGTCACCGTGCAGTCCACGTTGGACGCGCTGGCCGCCGACCTGGGTGCCCCGGTGGACCTGCTGCGGTTCCGGCCGAACGTGCACCTGGAGCTGGACGTGCCGCCGTTCGCCGAACTGGGCTGGGGGCCGGGAACCACCATCACCAGCGGCGAGGTCGATTGGGAGGTCGTCGGCCCGAACTCGGGGGCCTGCGTGCGCTGCGCGGTGCCCAGCTGGGACGCGGGCGGGCGGACGCGGTGGAAGGAGTTGCAGCGGCGGCTCATCGACCACTGGGACAACCGGTTCGGCACCATCGTGCGCGTCTCCCGCGGTGGCACGGTGCACCGCGGGGCGGGGGGGGGGGGGGGCGGCCCCCCGGGGGGGGCCCCCCCGCCCCCCCCCCCCCCCCCCCGCCGCAAAGATAGCAGGCCCCACCAACAGGA
>NZ_JAIUKB010000144.1:0-12665 GCF_020176785.1 Saccharopolyspora sp. 6V
GGCCCGCGGGCGGGCGGCCGGGGTGCATGGTGTGGCCGCGGCGGCACACCGACCCGTGGCACCCCGGGGGCCCCCCCCCCGGGGCCCCCCCCGGGGGGGCCCGGGGCCCCCGGGGGGCGGCCGCGGTCGTGCGCCCAGCAGGGTCGTGACCCCGCGGACGCACGCCGCGCGGCTCAGCGGAAGATCTTGCGCACGACGATGACGGCGACCAGTGCGCCGACCCCGATCATCGCGTAGCGCACCCGCGGGTCGTTCAACTTCTCCTGCACGCTGGCCTTACCGGACTCCACGAACCGCTTGGGGTCCGCCTTGGTGCTCAACTCGTCCAGTGTCACGGCCAGCGAGTCACGTGCCTTCTCGATGTCGCGCTGAATGGCGTCCGGATCACGAGCCACGCCGTCCTCCTCCATGTTCACCTGGCTGGTGACACCGTAGATCACACGTCAGTCCCGGACCCACCGACCGTTCCCCGAGTCGAGGCAGCCAGCGCCCGCCGAACCACCCGGCCGGGGACACAACGGACATCACCAACCGTTAGGCTGGTGCGCACTGGGGGCCGTAGCCCAATTGGCAGAGGCACTAGGTTTAGGTCCTAGCCAGTGCGGGTTCGAGTCCCGCCGGCCTCACCGTCCGCCGCTCGGCGCCGTCGCATTTCCGCGCCCGCACCGTCGAATCGGACGGCCTTCCCCGCTTCCTCCGTCGTGGCCCCGCGATCGCGGGACCTCGCGCCACGGGGTCAGCGGTCGGAGTGGGTGAGCCCTTCGATGGTGAGGGCCTTGCGGCGCTGGTGGACCGTCAGGTAGCGGAGCCCGGACTCCCCGGCGAGGAATTCGCGGCGCGAGCGCTTCGGCAGCCAGAGCAGCACGCCGGGAGCGAGGGGGACGTCGCCGCCTTCGGTGCGCAGCGTTCCCGTTCCGCGCAGCACGTGGATCAGCACGTCGAGGTCGGGCCCGGCGTGCGCGTCGATCTTCCGGCCCGCGGGCAGCTGGATGACGTTGGAGTCGAGGTCGCGGTCGCGGACCGGCAGCGCCCACACCGCACCCGCCGCGTCGGAGTCGTCGCCCAGGTCGCCGGTGTCGCAGAGGATCCGGGGCAGCGGCGTCGAGTGCAGCCTGCCGATGCGCACGCGCCACTCCCGCGGGCCCTCGGCCAGGTACTCCCAGGTGAAGCCGCCGGGGAAGTCCGCTTCGAACTCGCCGCGCAGCGGCTGCGGATCGTGGTCGTTGACCAGGACGACCGCTTCACCGGGGGCGAGCGCGGCGAAGGCGCCGAAGATCGCGGGGTGCTTCTGCGGTTTCGGCAGCGCGCGGACGTCGAGCTCCTGCTCGGGCATGGGGCCTCCCAGGCCTGTTTCCACAACGATCGGTTGTATAAACTCTACGACCAGGACCGGCAGCGGAACCAGGGCACCTCCCCGGCCCGCGCTCACGGCCACCAAGCGAGGAGATCGTCATGGGCGGGAACCCGGCCCCGGCAGCGTCCGGGCGGCGGCGGGAAGTGCTGGCGCTGCTGCGGGAATCCCGCGCGACGTGGGACATCACCGCGCTCGCGCGACGGCTCGCGGTGCACCCGAACACGATCCGGTTCCACCTGGACGCCCTGGTCGGCGCCGGGCAGGTGGAGCGCGTCGACGCGCGGCGCCCCGGCCCGGGGAGGCCGCCGCTGCTGTTCCGCGCCAAACCGGGCATGGACCCGGCCGGACCGCGCGAGTACCGGCTGCTCGCGGGCATCCTCGTCGACGAGGTCGCGCAGGCCCCCGATCCGGTGCGCAGCGCGGGCGAGGCCGGGCGGCGCTGGGGCGCGCGGCTCGCCGGCGGCACCCCGCGGTCCACCCGGACGGACGCCGTCGAGCACCTGGTGGGCCTGCTCGACGAGCTCGGCTTCCGGCCCGAGACGCGGGCGAGGGGCGCGGAGATCGGGCTGCGGCACTGCCCCTTCCTGGAACTCGCCGAGCAGCAGCGGCAGGTCGTGTGCCAGGTGCACCTCGGCCTCATGCAGGGCGTCACGGCGGCGACGGGTTCCCCGGTGACCGTCGATCGGCTGGACGCGTTCGTGGAGCCCGACCTGTGCGTGGCGCACCTCGCGCCCGAGGAGCGGGTGTGACCGCGTGGGCGGTCGCGGCGGCCGCCACCTTCACCTGGGTCGGCATGGTGCTCGCGATCTCGTTCGTCGAAGCCCCGCTGAAGTTCCGCGCGCCCGGCGTGACCGTGCCGATCGGGCTGGGCATCGGGCGGTTGGTGTTCCGCGCGCTCAACGCCATCGAGCTCGTGCTCGCGCTGGTCGTGCTGAGCTGCCTCGCCGCGCGGACGCCGCCGGTCGCGACCTGGGTCGCCTCGGGACTCGCCGTGGCCGCGCTGGCGGCGCAGCTGCTGCTGGTGCGGCCGGTGCTGGGCCGGCGCACGCGCGCCGTGCTCGCCGGTCAGGAGCCGCCGCGCTCGCACGCCCACCTCGCCTACGTCGCGCTGGAGGTCGGCAAGCTCGTCGCGCTGCTGACCGGCGGCGTCCTGTTGCTCACGTCCTGAAGGGGAGACCGTTGGCCACGACCTCGCTCACCGAACTCGCCGCCGAACGGCTCGCCGCCGCCCAGCGCTCCCGCGCGGGACGGGCCGCGAGCACCGTCCACGGCGGGTCGGGGCACGCGTTGCGGCAGGTGCTGCTCGCGCTCACCGCGGGCAGCGCGCTCGCCGACCACGACAGCCCCGGCGAAGCCACGTTGCAGGTGCTGCGCGGTTCGGTCCGGGTCACCACCGGGTCCGATTCCGTCGCGGCGGCGGAAGGCGATCACCTCGCCCTGCCGCGCGAACGGCACGGCCTGACCGCGGTCGGCGACGCCGTGGTGCTGCTGACCGTCGTCGCGCCCACCTCGTGACGCGGCAACCTCGTGACGCGGCCGGTCGCTACCGGCGGATGAGGCCGCGGTCGACGGCCACGGCCACCGCCGCCGTGCGGGAGTCCACACCGAGCTTGCCGTAGATGTGCACCAGGTGGGACTTCACCGTGGCCTGGCTGAGGAACAGCCGCTTGCTGATCCGCTGGTTCGACAGGCCGTCCGCGACGAGCTCCAGCACCTCCGTCTCGCGGCGGCTCAGCGCGGTGCCGGGCGTGCGCATCCGGTCCATCAGGCGGTGCGCGATGGCCGGCGCCAGCGCGGACTGGCCGGCGGCGGCGGTGCGCACGGCCGCGGCCAGCTCCTCCGGCGGTGCGTCCTTGAGCAGGTAGCCGGTGGCTCCGGCTTCGACCGCGGCGAGGATGTCGGCGTCGGTGTCGTAGGTGGTCAGCACCAGCACGCGGGGCGCGTCCGGCAGCGCCGTGATGGCGGCGGTCGCGTCCGAGCCGTGCATGCCCGCGCCGAACCGGAGGTCCATCAGCACCACGTCGACCTGTTCGGTGCCGGCGAGCGCGACGGCGCGTTCGGCGCTGGCGGCCTCGGCGACCACCTCGAAGTCCGGTTCGGTGTCGAGCACGGCGCGCAGGCCGGTGCGCACCACCGGGTGGTCGTCGGCCAGCAGCAATCGGATGGTCCCGCTCATCGCACGTCCCCTTCCGCCGCGGGCCTGCGCGGGAAGCTCACCGCGAGCGCGGTTCCCTGCCCCGGCGCGGACTCCACGCTCAACGTGCCACCGAGCGCGCGGGCCCGCGCCCGCATCGCGGCCAGCCCGAAACCGCCGTCGACGCGCCCGGCAGCGGACTCCGCCGCCGGGTCGAACCCGATCCCGTCGTCCACCAGGTCGAGCGCGACGCGGGTGTCCATGTAGGTCAGCGTCATCTCCGCCGCCGCGGCCCGCGCGTGCCGGACGGTGTTGGCCAGCGCGGACTGCGCGATCCGCAGCAGCGCCACCTCGAACGGGGTGGGGATCTCTGCCGGTTCGCCGTCCAGGTGGAACCGGACCGCGGCCCCGGAATGCGCCGAAGTGGTGGCGCACAACCGTTCCAGCGCCGCCGGCAGCGATCCCCCTTCCAGGTCGGGCGGGGTGAGGGCGTGCACGAAACGCCGGGCCTCCGCCAGGTTGTCCTGCGCCTCCCCGCGCGCCCGCAGCACGTGGTCCGCGGCCAGGTCCGGCTGGTCGGGCAGGGCGCGTTCGGCGGCGCGCAGCAGCAGCTGGATGCTGGAGAGGCCCTGCGCGAGGGTGTCGTGGATCTCCTTCGCCAGCCGCTCCCGTTCCGCGAGCACGCCCGCGGAGCGCTCGGCCGCGGCGAGGTCGTGGCGGGCCGCGGTGAGCTCCTCGATCAGCTCGCGGCGCTGCTCGCTCTCCCGGTGCAGGGCCTGGTAGCCGAGCACGACGGCCACCGCGACGGCCGCGCCGAGCGCGGGGCCGAGCGCCGCCGCCGGGGTGAAACCGCCCTGGTGCCAGGCGAAACCGGCGATCGCGAACACCGTCGTGAGCAGCACGACCGGCAGTCCCGAGCGGTCCGGCAGCAGGTGCAGCTGCAGGAAGAACAGCGGGAACGCCAGCCACACCCCGTCGGGGGTGAGCCACAGCAGCACCAGCCACACGGCGCCGAGCAGGCCGAGCCACACCGCCGCGGCCCACTTCGACCGGCTCACCCCCGGCAGCAGCGGTCCGGTGGCGTACACGGCGGCCAGCGCGGTGGCGGCGGCGATCACCGCGCCGGGGTGCGGCAGGTCGGTGGTGACGGCGTGCACGGCGGCCAGCACGAGCAGGCCCGCCATCAGCAGGTGCAGGCACAGGCGCAACGCGCGCAGCGGTCGGGTGAGGGTCAGCGGGTCCACGGTGTTCCCAGGCTACGTGCTGGTCAGGGCGGTGCATCGATCGAAAGGTTGATTCGCGCCCGCACCTTTCGACACCGCGGAGCCGACCGGCGGCGCGATGTTCCGCGGCGTCCCAAGGACGAGTGTTGGTGCCGTGCCGGGCAGGGACCCGGCCGGAACGTGAGAGAAAGGCACTCGACCGTGTTCGTCGCCACCAGAGACCTCCGGTTCGCGAAGGGGCGGTTCGCCCTGATGGGGACCGTCATCATCCTGATGACCCTGCTCGTCGGGTTGCTGTCCGGCCTGACCGCGGGCCTGGGCCGGGAGAGCACCTCGGCCATCACCGACCTGCCCGCCGACCACGTGGTGTTCTCCGCGCCGGCGGAGGGCCAGGGGCCGACCTTCACCGAGTCCGAAGTGGACCGGCAGCAGTGGGAGCGGTGGCGCGAGGTTCCCGGCGTGCACCGCGCGGACCCGCTGGGCATCGCCACCGCCAAGGTGCGGTCCGGCACGAGCAGCACCACGCTGGCCACCTTCGGTGTCGAACCCGGCTCCGCGCTGGTGCCCGCGGGCGGCGCCGTCGGTCCCGGGGAGGTCGTGCTCTCCGAAGGGGCCGCCGACGACCTCGACGTCGGCGCCGGGGACGCCATCACCGTGTCGGGGCAGGATCTGCGGGTGACCGCCGTGTCCGGCGACGCCTCCTACAGCCACAACCCGGTGGTGTGGACGAGCCTCGCCGACTGGCAGCGGCTGTCGCCCGGCAGCGAGCGGCAGGCGACCGTGATCGCCCTCGGCAGCGACGACGGCGCCGACCTCGCGACCGCCGACGCGCGGCTGGGCACCAGCACCGCCACCACCGCAGGCGCCCTGTCGGCGATCAGCTCGTACAGCTCGGAGAACGGGTCGCTGCAGCTGATGCAGGCGTTCCTGTTCGCGATCTCCGCGCTGGTCATCGGCGCCTTCTTCACCGTGTGGACCATCCAGCGCGGCGGGGACGTCGCGGTGCTCAAGGCGCTCGGCGCCACCACCCGCTACCTGCTGCGCGACGCGCTCGGGCAGGCCGTGGTGCTGCTCGTCGGCGGCACCGCCATCGGCACCGGCATCGCCGCCGCGATCGGTGCGGTCGCCGTGGGCACCGTCCCGTTCGTGCTGGAGGCCGGCACGGTGCTGCCGCCCGCCGCCGTGATGGTCGTGCTGGGCGCGCTCGGCGCGGCGCTGTCGGTCCGGCGCATCACCGCGGTCGATCCGCTGACCGCCCTGTCCACCCGCTGATCGCCCGGCCAACCCGCTGATCGCCCGGCCACCGGCTGATCACCCTGCCAACCCGCTGATCGGGCCGACCCGCTGATCGCCCGGCCGGCCCGCTGATCACCTCGAACCAGGAGCCAGTCATGAGCTTGCAGTTGCGCGACATCACCCTCACCTACCCCGACGGCGGTTCCCGGCTCACCGCCGTGGACCACGCCGACCTGGACGTGCCCGCCGGTTCGGTGACGGCGGTGATCGGCCCGTCCGGTTCGGGCAAGTCCAGCCTGCTCGCCGTCGCCGCCGCGCTGGTCACGCCCGACTCCGGCCGGGTCGTCGTGGACGGCACCACCGTCACCGGCATGAACCAGGCGCAGCTGACGGCGGTGCGGCGGGAGAAGATCGGCATCGTCTTCCAGCAGCCGAACCTGATCGCCTCGCTGACCGCGGCCGAGCAGTTGCAGGTCATGGCGCACCTCGACGGCCGCTCGGCGCGCGACGCGCGGGACCGCGCGGTGGAACTGCTGGACGCGGTGGGCCTGTCCGGCGAGAAGGACCGCAGGCCGCACCAGCTCTCCGGCGGGCAGCGGCAGCGCGTCAACATCGCCCGCGCGCTCATGAACGACCCGGCGGTGCTGCTCGTCGACGAGCCGACCAGCGCGCTCGACCACGAGCGCGGGGCCGCCGTGATCGACCTGATCACCACGCTGACCCACCGCCGCGCCACCGCGACCGTGCTGGTCACGCACGACACCACCCACCTCAGCGGGGTGGACCAGGTCGCCGAGGTCCTCGACGGCCGGGTCCGCGTGCCCGCGGCGAGCTGAGGGGACACGATCATGCGGAAGAGCTTCTTCGCCGCGGTGGGCTACGCGGTGCTGGGCCTGCTGGCCGGGGTGTACTACCGCGAGCTGACCAAGGCGCAGGACTTCGTCGGTGACACGCAGCTCTCGGTGCTGCACACCCACCTGCTGGTGCTCGGCACCCTGGTGTTCCTGCTGGTCCTGCTGTTCGAGCGGGCCGCCGGGCCGGCCCGGAGCAGGTGGTTCGGCCGGTTCTTCTGGACCTACAACGCCGGGCTGCTGGTCACCACGGGCGGCATGGCGGTGCACAGCACCAGGACCGTGCTGGGCGAGCCGACGGGCGCCGCGCTCGCCGGCACCTCCGGGCTCGGCCACGTCCTGCTGACCGTCGGCCTGGCGTGCCTGTTCACGGCGATCCACCGCACCCTGCCCGCCCCGGACCACGCCCAGCGGCGCTGAGCCCCCCCCCCCCCGGGGGGGGGGGGGGGGGGGGGGGGGGGGGGGGGGGGGGGGGGGCGGGGGGGCCGGCCCCCCCCGCCCCCGCGGCGGGGGGGGGGGGGGGGGGGGCCCCCCCGCCCCCCCCCGGGGGCCCCCCCCCCCCCCCCCCCCCCCCCCCCCCCCCGCGGCCCGTTCACTCCCTCCGCGGCGTCGGCGGGTCGACGGGGAACGCGACGACCGGGCGCGGCCCTCCCCCAGCTCGCCGCGCTGCTCGGCACCGGGCACCTTCGCGGAGGACCGGCCGCCCGAGCGCCACCACCGACGCGGGACCGACACCCCGGCCAGGCTGGTGAGCTGGGCCGATACCATGTCCGGGTGAGTGAAGCGGTGGACGAGAATCACGAGGACCTGCCGGAGCAGATGCGCATCCGGCGGGAGAAGCTGGACCGGCTGCGGGAGAGCGGAGTCGACCCCTACCCGGTCGGTTACCCGCGCACCACCTCGATCGGGCCCGTCCGCGAGAGTCACGAGGGCCTCGAACCGGACGTCGCCACCGGCGATCGGGTGTCGGTCACCGGCCGGGTGCTGCTGTACCGCACCGGCGGCAAGCTGTGCTTCGCCACGATCCGCGACGACAGCGGCTCCATCCAGATCATGCTCGCGCTGGACAAGATCGGCGCGGAGGCCCTGGACTCCTGGAAGGCCGACGTGGACCTCGGCGACCACGTGGGCATCACCGGCGAGGTGATCACCTCCAAGCGCGGCGAGCTCTCGATCATGGCCGACTCGTGGGCGTTGACGTCCAAGTGCCTGCGGCCGCTGCCGGAGAAGCACAAGGGCCTCACCGACCCGGAGGCCCGGGTGCGGCAGCGCTACGTGGACCTGATCGTCAACCCCGAGGCGCGGCAGCTGGCGCGCCAGCGCGGCAAGGCCGTGCAGGCCCTGCGCTCGGTGCTGCTCGGCCGCGACTACCTCGAGGTCGAGACCCCGATGCTGCAGCAGGTGCACGGCGGCGCCACGGCCCGGCCGTTCACCACGCACATCAACGCCTACGACCTCGACCTGTACCTGCGGATCGCGCCGGAGCTGTACCTGAAGCGGCTCGTGGTCGGCGGGGTGGAGAAGGTCTTCGAGATCAACCGGAACTTCCGCAACGAGGGCGCGGACTCCACGCACAACCCCGAGTTCACCATGCTGGAGTTCTACGAGGCCTACGGGGACTACGACACGGCCGCGGAGCTCACCACCGAACTGTTCCGGCAGGCCGCGAAGGCCGTGTTCGGCGACATGGTGGTGCGCCACCCGGAGCACGGGGACATCGACCTGGGCGCCGAATGGCCGTCGATCACGCTGTACGGCTCGGTCGGCGAGGCGCTCGGCGAGGAGATCACCACCGCCACCCCGGTCGAGCGGCTGCGGGAGCTCGCCGATGCCAGGGAGATCACCTGGGATCCGGCGTGGGGCCCGGGAAAGCTGGTGGAGCACCTGTTCGAGGAGCTCGTCGAGCACACCCTGATCCGGCCGACCTACGTGCGCGACTTCCCGCTGGAGACGAGCCCGCTGACCCGCCAGCACCGGCAGGACCCGCTGCTGACGGAGAAGTGGGACCTGATCGGGTTCGGCATGGAGCTCGGCACCGGCTTCTCCGAACTGGTCGATCCGGTGGAGCAGCGGCGCAGGCTCACCGAGCAGTCCCTGCTCGCCGCCGGCGGTGATGCCGAGGCGATGCAGCTCGACGAGGACTTCCTGCGCGCCCTGGAGTACGGCATGCCGCCGACCGGCGGGGTCGGCGTCGGCATCGACCGGATGCTGATGGCGTTCACCGGCAAGGGGATCCGGGAGACGATCCTGTTCCCGATGGTCAAGCCCGGCTGAAGCCCGGTTCCCGTGGCGGGGCGGTGCGCGTGGTCGCACCGCCCCGTTGCGCGTTTCAGACCGCGGCGAGCACGGTGCTGACGACGAGCAGCCCGCACATCCCGAAGTTCACCACCCGGTGGGCGAGGAAGACCGCCACGAATTCGCGGATCGTGGCGCTCGGCCAGAAGTAGCGCGCCGTCGGCGAACCGATCACCTGGGCGTTCACGCCTTCCTTGCGGGCGATCCGGGCGGCCCGCATCACGTGGAAGTTGTTCGTCACGACCAGCGCGCGGTGCTCCGGGCGGTGCTCGCGCATGATGGCCGCGCTGAACCGCAGGTTCTCCTCGGTACTGCGCGACCGGTCCTCGACCAGGATCCGCTCGGGCGGCGCCCCGTTCGCGATGAGGTGGTCGGCCATGGCGCGCGCCTCCGGGACGTCCTCACCGGGACCTTGCCCTCCGGAGGTGACCAGCACCGGCTCGCGCCCCTTCTCCTGCTGCGCGCGGAACTCGGCGAGGCCCTTGTCGAGCCTGCTCGCCAGCAGCGGCGGCACCCGCGAACCGATCAGTCCCGAGCCGAGCACCACGATGAAGTCAACGCGGCGGCGGTGCGGGAAGGCGCCGTAGACGAGCGAGTAGAGCAGGAAGCACGCGAACAGCACCGAGACGTAGCCGATCACCTTGCCCGTGGCGTCCATCGTCACTTCCAGCGGTGCCCACCCGATGGTGCCCGCGATCCCGCGCAGCACCACGAAGCCGATGATCCCGACCCCGGCGGCCAGCGACAGCACGTTCGCGAGCCGCCTGCCCTCCCGCCGCAGCATCGTCACGCCGTTGAGGACGAGGAACACCGCGAGCGCCAAGGTGGTCAGCGGGATCAGCAGGGCCAGCACGATCAGCACCACCGCCGCCGCCGATTCCGAGTACGTGGCCAGCCACATCAGCAGGCCGCCGACCAGGAACAGGCAGGCCAGGAACAGGTAGACGCCGTTGCGGACCAGCCGCCGTTCGTAGGCGAAACCGATCCCGAAGATCACGAACAGGACGGCGGCGGGGATCAAGAACAGCACGCGCGGCAGCCTACCGGTCCGGATCGGGCGGTACGGCCGGTTCGGTCGATCTTCCGGCTTCGTCGCGGGTATTCCCCTGCGCTCACCCGGGTCGTGGTGCGGCCGGGATCGGCCGGGCGCACTCCGCGCCGCGGCAGCCCTGCAGCGCGTCGAGATGCCGGTCGAGGAACGCCCGCACCTGCGTGTAGCGGGCGTCGTCGTGCTTCGACGCCAGTTCGTCCGGATCCACGTGCAGGTCGTAGAGCTCGTGGTCGCCGCTGACGTACCGGACGTAGAGATAGCGTTCGGTGCGGATCGCCTCGTAGGCGGCGTCGAGGACCTGGCTGTGGTCGTCGCGCGATTTCGCCGGCGCGGGCGGTGATGCGGAACCGTCCTGGTCCAGGTCGCCTGCCCCGGCCGCCCGGCCCGACGCCACGTCCAGCGCGGAGGCTCCGTCGCCCGCCGCGCCCGGCCGCACCGGGTCGGGCAGCGCGCCTTCCGCGGCCTCGTGCAGCAGCGGTCTTCCGGTGCGCAGCAACGGGTCCCGGGCGAACGGCAGCAGTGAACGCCCGTCCAGCGGGATCGTCGGTTCCGCCCCGCCGATGTCGGTGATGGTGGCGGTGAGGTCGGTGTTCGTGCTCAGCTCCGGCACGTGCGCGCCGCCCGCGATGCCCGGCCCGCGCAGCAGCAGCGGCACGTGCGCCGCCGCCTCGTGCGGCAGGAACTTGCCGGTCGGGACGCGGTGCTGGCCGAAGAAGAAACCGTTGTCCGACACGAACATCAGGTAGGTGTCGTCGAGCTCCCCGTTGGCGCGCAGCGCGTCGACGATCCGCTGCACCGCTTCGTCCACGGCCAGCAGCGATTCCAGGCGCAGCCGGTAGCTGGTGGCGATCTCGGTGCCGGTGGCCGCCGAGATCTCCGGGTAGTCGCGGAGGAACTCCGGCTTGTCCGCCACGTCCTGCTCGCCGTAGGACGCGTCGTACGGCGGCCGTTCCGCGGCGAACTCGCCCTGGTGGCGCAGCGCGGGCCGCGGGCCGCGACCGACCCGGAAGAAGTCGCCGTTGTCCGGGGCGCCGTGCACGTTCTCCCCGTGCGGGGCCAGGAACGCCACGCTCAGGAAGATTGGGTCGTCCGCCGCCGACCGCCGGTCGATGAAGTCGATCGCCTTGTCCCGGTAGACGTCGGTCTGGTACATCGCCGGGTCCTGCACCCACGGGTCGCCGTAGGTGCGCAACCGACCGTTCTCGTTCAACCGGTAGCCGTACATGTCGTAGGTGGTCGGGTCGATCGAGCCGCGCCACTCGTCCCAGCCCGGTGGCACGTGCGTCTCGTCCGACTTGCCGTAGCCGTTCGGGTACTTGCCGATGTGCGAGGTCGTGTAGCCGGCCCGCTGCATCCACACCGGCAACGCGTTCTCCTCGTCCAGCGCGTCGTAGCCGCCGAGCGGCGGCGCGTTGTGCCGCACCCCGTTGTTGTGCGCCAACTGTCCACTGAGGAAAGTCGAGCGGGAGGGGCAGCACAGCGGGAACGACGCGTAGTACCGGTCGAACGTGGCGCCGCCCAACCCCAGCAGCCGCTGCACGTTCGGCATGAACCGCACGCTGTCCAGCCACTGGTCGTCGGTCATCACCACGACCACGTTCGGCCTGCTCGCGGGGGCGGCGGTGCGCACCGGGCGGGCGCAACCCGCCAGCAGCACGCCGAGAACCAGCAGCACGGCGACCGGGATTCGGGTGGTTCCGGCGGAACGGGCCATGACCTCGATTTCCGCGCCGCGCCGCGGAGAAGTCAAGCTCCCCGGCGCGGTGGAACACGTTCAGCCGCGTCCCATCGGGTCATCTTCGGCGGGGTGGATCGATCCGGCGGGAACCGGCCGCCACCCCATCGGCGGGATCAGTAGCCGTCGCCGCCGAAGAAGGTCTCCTCCAGCTGGTCCGCCGTGTCCGCCACCAGCTGCAGCGGGTCGAGGAACTCGTTGATGTCGAGGTTCAGCAGCGGCAGCGAGTGGCGCAGCACCACGTGCTCACCCATGATCACCGCGCCGCAGACGACGGAGGTCTCGCCGATCTCCTTGAGCACCAGGCGCAGGTCCACGTCCGAGACGAGCCCGCACACCGAGGCGATCTGGACCCACTCCTCGCGCTGGTCCAGCACCTCCCGGCAAACGATGATCACCTGGCTGCGCTCGTCCTCGTACTCGATGAGGATGCGGATCTCGTCGCCGGTGTCCTCGATGACTCGGTACTCGGACCGGACGAATGCGGCGATGTCGTCCCACGTGGCCAAGGTGCCCCCAAGGTCGTCGATCGTGCCGCCGCGAGACTAGTGCACCTGATCATGTCGCGGGAACCGCTCGGCAGCGTGATCCGGTTGCCCCGATCGCACCGCCGCACCACCGGATCCGGCGACGCGGCGTGCACCGCCGCGGCAACGGGGTGGACCCGTCGGTTCTCCGGGTGAACGGACCGTTCGTCCCATCTCGTTGGTCGAACGGTACCGTAACAACCCCCCCGCGTGGGGCGACGGGTTGGCCCACGGCACCGGACCTCTGCGCCACAGGGGT
>NZ_JAIUKB010000145.1:0-334 GCF_020176785.1 Saccharopolyspora sp. 6V
CGCGCCGGGGTGTCGGGGGGGTCCCCCCCCCGCCGCCCCCTCCTTGGGGCCCCCTGGGGCCCCCCCCACTCCGCCCGGAGTGCGGCAGCGGTTATCACCGAGTGAACGGACCGTTTGCCTCATCTGGTTGGACGAACGGTCCGTTCACTCCGCTTCGGCCCCGATCACCGGGTCCTGACCGCCACCGCGCGCAAGTCGGGTGAACGGACCGTTCGTCCCATCTCGTTGGTCGAACGGTCCGTTCGCTCCGAACGGCTCGTGGCCGCCCCCGCACGGCTCGAACCGCTCCCGTCCTCCCCCGGTGAACGGACCGTTCGTCCCATCTCGTTGGACG
>NZ_JAIUKB010000145.1:341-3759 GCF_020176785.1 Saccharopolyspora sp. 6V
CCCCCCCCCCGGCGCCCCCCCCGGCGCCCCCCCCCCCCCGCCCCCGCGGGGCCCCCCCACTCCACACCGCGCACGGGTGCCGGGGCGCTGCCTGCACACCGGTCTCGGGGGGGGCGGACCGCTTGTCCCATCCCGTTGGACGAACGGTCCGTTCACTCCGCGGCGGGTCAGCGGTGGGACGTGAACTCCACCACCTGCTGGTACGTCGGCCGGTTCTGCCAGCTGATCGGGTCGTGCGCGATGCCGCCGATCTTGTTGTGCACGATCGCGTCGGCACACCACTGGTCGCCGGGTTCGCAGTCGGCGTCACCGGGGTAGGTCTGCTCGGCCGGCGTGTCGGCGGCGGCGCGGAGGCTGTCCTGCAGCGCCTGCCGGCACGCGTCGAGGTCTCCTTCGCCGCACAGCGAGTTCCCGGGCGCGGCGGGCCCGGTGCCGAACCCGCCGGGCACCTCGTCGCCGAGCGCGCCGCGCAGGTTCTTCGACACCTGCCCGTACCAGCCGTTGAGGAACGCCGAGCCCTGGTGCGGTTGCCCGACGTGCAGCCCGGGTTCCTCGTTCTGCCAACCGGAGGGCGATTCGTTGATGTGCTCGGCGCCGGTCAGCGCCCGGTAGGCGTCGGCGCCCACGGCGGGTTCGAAGATGCCGCGGGTGAGTTGCGGCCACCAGGCGTCGAGGAGTTCGACGGCGTCGGCGTGCGCGTACTCCCGGCTGCCGGGCTCGGTTTCGGTGCGGAGACCGCCGTCGGCGAGCCAGGCGCGCAGCGAGTCGATCTCCCCGGCGAGCGCCGGGTCGACGGGCCCGCTGTCGAGCACCCGCAGCAGGTCCGGCAGCACGCGTTCGGCGCGCAGGTCGGCGACGGCGGCCTCGGACATGGCGCGGGTCAGTTCGGCCCGGTCGACGCCGCCCTGGGCGACGAGTCCGCGGACGCGGGAGTCGAGCAGGTCGCCGCGCTGCACGGCACCCTTGTTGAGGCCCGCGCCGCTGGTCCCGGGCGCCTGCTTGTTGTTCCAGCTGACGTAGTAGTCCTGGTCGACGGACTGCGGGTGCTGCTCCGGCGGCAGGTACCGGGCGGTGTTCCCGTCGGGGTTCCAGTCCTGCCAGTCGTGGGCGGGGTCGGCGAGCACCGGCATGCTGGGGTCGACGTGCGGTTGCCGCGCCGGGTTGGCCCCGGAGTTGAAGTAGGCGGTGTGCTCGGCGTCGGCGTAGAACCAGTTGAACGTGTAGTTCACGTCGTTCGCGGCCTGCTGGAACGCTTCCGGCGAGGTGATCTCGCCGGGGTCGTTGAACCGCTGGAACCCGATGATCGAGTCGACCTCGTGCTGGAAGGTGGAGCGCAGCGTGGTGTAGGCGACGGGTTTTCCGCCGATGGTGGCGCGGTGGGTGATCGGCCCGTACTCGGTGCGGAAGGACACGAGCCGGTAGGAGCCGGCGGGGGTGTCGTCACCGAGGTTCGGTTCCCACGCGTTGCGCCGCTCGACCTGCTTCATCGGCACGCATTCACCGCGGAACAGGTAGTGGTCGGCGTCCTTGGTGACGGAACCGCCGTCCGGGGAGCAGAGTTCGACGGCGTAGGTGTCGATGATGTCCTGGGCGGCGGTGGTGGCGCTCCACGAGTAGTCCTGGCCGCGGCCGAGCAGCGTGTAGAAGCTGAGTCCCGCGAACGAGGCGCCCTGGGAGGAGATCCCGGGTCCCTGCAGCTCTTGCAGGGTGAGCAGCTGCGGCGCGAAGTACCCGGTCTGCGGCCCGTACACGGCGATGGGGTGCCCGCTGGCGGTGTGCTCGCCGGAGACGAGCAGTGCGTTGGACATGCCGCGCGGTTCGGCCATGCCCGCGGGCAGCACGCCGTCGTCGAACATGCCGCGCAGCGCGTCGACCTGCTCTTCGCGGGGCAGCGGCCGTTCGGGCGCGGCTTCGGGGGCGGTCTGCGGCCCGGGCGCGGCGGCGTCGGGTTCGGCGGCGGAGCCGGTCTCGTCGAACACGAGCTGCTGGTCGGTGACGGAGCCGGGGTCGGGCATGGCGCGGCCCTGCGGGTCGTCCGGGGTGGCGGCGTAGGGGAATTCGCTGCCGTCGTGCACGGTGGAGATGGCTTCGGGGTCGTTCTCGGCGCGGAAGGTGCGCCAGACCTGTTCGCCGCGTTCGGGCCCGAAGCGCTCGTGCAGGGACATGCGGGCCACCGCCTGCTGCACTTCGTTGCCGCCTCCGCCGCCGAACTGGGCGCCGACGACGGAGGCCAGCACGACGAGGTCGGTGAGCTCGAAGGGTTCGATCTCGCCCGCGTTGGTGATGGGGTCGACGTGGCCGGTGGCGACGTATTCGCCGGGGAAGTAGCGGCCGTCGTGGGCTTCGCGGAGGTAGGTGTTGATGCCGTCCACGTAGGACTGCGCGTCGGCGAGGGCCTGCGCACCGCGCGGTCCCGATGCGGCGGCGCTGTCGATCTGCTGCTGCAGCTCCTCCTCGGTGTAGGGCGAGGTGGCGAAGAAGCTCTGCTCCAGTTCGCGGTTCGCGGGGGCGCCGCCGGCGAAGGGGCTGACCTCGCCGCGTCCGGCGTGGCGCAGCACGTCCATCAGGAACAGCTTGTCCTCGGCGGTGGCGTACCCGGCGCCGAAGGTGGTGCCCGCGCGGGTGTCGCCGTAGATGTGCGGGACTCCGGCGGACTTGTCCCGCACGACCGTGACGTCTTCGCGCGGCCGGTAGGTGCGGTCCACGTCGTCGGGTTCGACGCCGAAGGAGTTGTCGCTGAAGAACTCGTCGATGGTGCCGGTGGTGAGCTGCTTGTACCCGGTGGCCAGGTCGGCGTAGGGCGCGATCTGGTCGTCGGAGTGCTTCGGCTTGGTGCCGAACAGCAGGTGTCCGGCGAGTTCGGCGAGCGTGGCGTTGCCGTTCTGGCCGGGGGGCAGCACGTGGTGGCACTGCCCGCCGCAGTGGTCCGGGGCCTCGGGCGCGGTGAACCCGGACGTGCCGGGTGCGGCGGGCTCGGGGGCGGCGGCTGCGGCGGGGGCGAGGGCGAGCGCGCCGAGGAGGGCGCCGACGCCGAGTGCGGCGGTGATGCGGTGCGGCCCGGCCATCTGCGAGTCCTCTCGTCGGCTTCGGGCCGGACGCTAATCGAAGATCAGCGGAAATGAAATCAATTCACGTTCTGCGTGGATTCAGATTGAGCCGTCCGAGTGATCCGGTCACCCCGAACGCTCAGCTCCGCGACGACCACCGCTGCCCGGGTCGGCGCAGCGGCTCATCCGGCATCCGGGTGCCGCCCGACGTCCGCGGCCGCCCTCTCGACCGCCGCGGGCACCGGCGCGTCGCACCTCCCGGCCCCCGGCCGGTCCGGCACCGCCCGACCCGGCGCCACCCCGTCCGGCTCGTCCCGATCAGACCCGGCCCGCTCCGAGCCGGCCCGGCCGACCCCGGCCCGCTCCGGCAC